>NZ_JAWXXJ010000001.1:0-258895 GCF_034335085.1 Acutalibacter caecimuris
CGACCACACTTGATCGCTTATGTCGTGTCTGTGATAGGAAGCATCCATCTTTTCCTCTCCTGTCTTTTTTGATGCTTCCATTCTATCACAATTCCTCTACCTTGTGTAGACACTATCTAGACAAGCCCTAAGCGGTGGTGGCGGTTTTGGAGCCTTTGGGCTGCTTGGGCTGGATATCCCCGGCGGCGGTAAGGGCCATTTTGGTGAGGGTGGGGCCGACCAGCTCGTAGATCAGCACGCCAAAGAGCACGATGCTGCGGATGGTGGAGCCGATATCCCCCAGCACCCCCACCTGGGAGGCCATGCCCAAGGCCACCCCCGCCTGGGGCAGCAGGGTGATACCCAGGTACTTCTGGATGGCGGGGCTGCACTGGGCGGCTTTGCTGCTGGCCATCGCCCCGAAATACTTGCCCAGGGAGCGGGACAGGATATAGACCACCCCGATGCCCACCACGGCCAGGTCGGTGAACACGTCCAGGTGTAGTTCGGCGCCGCTGAGCACGAAGAACAGGGTGAGCAGGGGGGCGGACCACTTGTCCGCCCGGCCCATAAGGTCTTCGGAATTGGGGCAGGTGTTGCAGAACACGGTGCCCATCATCATGCAGACCAGCAGGGAGGAGAACTTTACGGTGAGCCCGCCCAGAGGCAGGGTGATCATGGACAGGGCCACGGCTGCCACCACGAACCCGGCGATCATGGCCACCCGGTTGCGGTTGGAGAGGAACCAGCGCTCCATAAAGGTGAGGACCCAGCCCAAAAGCGCGCCCAAGGCCAGGGAGAGGAGGATCTCCAGCAGGGGCTCTACGGCGATGGAGGCCAGGCTGGCGCTGTTGGACTCCATGGCCTGGGCCGCGCCAAAGGAGATGGCGAAGATGACCAGGCCCACGGCGTCATCCAGGGCCACCACAGGCAGCAGGAGCTCGGTGAGGGGGCCCTTGGCCTTATACTGGCGTACCACCATAAGGGTGGCCGCAGGGGCCGTGGCGGCGGCGATAGCCCCCAGGGTGATGGCGGCGGAAACGGGTAGCTTGTCCCCCAAAAACAGGTGGAGGACCAGCAGGGCGGCATCGACCAGCAGCGTGGCGGCCAGGGCCTGGAAGATGCCCACAATGACCGCGGCCCGGCCGGTGGTGCGCAGGGAGGAGAGGCGGAACTCGCTGCCGATGGCAAAGGCGATAAAGCCAAGGGCTACGTCGGAGATGGGCTGGTAGGTTTCTACCAGCGCAAAGCTGCCAAAGCCCAGGCCCGGCACGCCCAGCCGGCCCAAAAGGCAGGGACCCAGCAGCACGCCGGCGATCAGGTAGGAGGTAACGTCCGGCAGGTGGAAACGCTTGAACAGGCGGGTCATCAGCAGGCCGGCCACCAGGGCTACGGAAATGCATAGGAGCAAAATCATGGGGTTATCCTTCTTTTCTATAATAAAGTGGGAGAAACGAAAAGGAACGCCGGGCGCAAAACCCGGCATCCCTTATAGTACACTTCCGGTAGGGATTTGTCAACTTGTGGAAAGGGGGAAACTTGCAGAATATGGGCGTTTTTTTGGCCATATTCACAGGCGGTTTTAGGGATCGTTTGAAAAATCGAAAACGCCGTCTTTTGCCCGATTTCGCAAAGCGAACATCGAAAGCGGCCATCTTCCGCGTCAAAAATCCTCGTCAACCACGAGGTTGCCTTGCGGTTTTTTTCTTGAATCTGGCCACTTCTGGCCAAAAAGCCAACATTTCCTCTATTTTCAAACAAGCCCTAGGCTTTGGCGCGCTGGGCGATGATTTGGGCCATTTCGCCCACATTGCGCATGGAGGAGATCTCCCCCATCTTAAACTTCATGCGGAACTCCCGCTCTACGGCGGAGATGAGGGTGATGTGCTCCAGGCTGTCCCAGTCCTCGATATCATCGGCGGTGGTTTGGGGGCCGACGCGGATGGTGCGGTCGTCGAAAACCTCTTGGAATACACGGTTTAGGCGGGTGAAGATTTCTCTTTCGTTCATGGGGATCGTCCTTTCTGTGGTTTGTTATGGTGTGGGCATACGGGTTTTCCCTGGGATGCGGGGGGTTACGCGCCTTCGGGGGGCGATACCTCTATGACCTGGCACTTCTTTTGGTAGCCCGCCAAGGGGAGTTCCCAAACGGTGCCGCCGGTTTCGTCTTTGGACACCAGGGTAAAGCCAAAGCTTTGGTAGAGGCCCTTGACCATGCCGTTTTTGGCGGTGGGGTAGTAGAAACCCCGGAGGGTTTGCAGCCCCCGCTTTTGGCAGCAGGCGGCCAGCTCGTCCAGCATGGCCAGTTCCATGTCCCGTTTGAGCACCCGGCAGCTCATCAGCCAGAGTTCGATATCCAGGGCGCTGCCGTTTATTTGGCCGATGACCACCGACACCACGCCGTTGTCCCCGAACTTGTCCGTCAGCTTGCCGAACAGCCGGATACGGGCCGGGTCCTGATAGGCGTCTTCCATCTGCTGGGGGGTGTAGCGGCGGGTGGTCAGGTTGAACTGGTTGGATTTGTTGGTCAACTGGGTGATGCGGCTGAGGTATACGGGCTGGAAGTCGCCGATAAAGGCGTGCATCTCCAGGCTGCGCAGATACTGGCCGTAGTCGGCAAACTGGGCCTGCTGGGCGGCCCGCTGGGCGTTGGCCCGGTACATCTCCCCCCGGCCCAGGTCGTCTTTGCTGAAGTTGGTGGCCTCGAAATAGCCGCCCCGGTCTATGTTGACGATGTAGTTTTCTACCGCGTCCATCTCCGGCACGGCGGTACCGGGCAGTTGGGCCCGGACGATCGCCCGCTCGGCTGGGTTGTCATCGGCAAACACCAGGGACTCGGGGAGGATGTCCAGTTGGCGGGCGGTTTCGGCCAGGTTGCGGTCCTTGTTCTCCCAGTTGGCCTTGATGGCCACAAAATCCTCCGGGCGCAGGAGGCCTTCCGGGTGGCGCAGGCCGGCCAGGGCGTTTTCCTCGTCGTTTTTGGAGCAGACCGTTAACAGGACGCCAGCGGCGCTGAGTTGCTTAAGGTAGCTTTGGAACTCGTAATAGGATTGGCTGACGCCGGTTTCCTGGCCGATCTCGATGCCGTCCACCCCGTCATCGCCTACCACGCCGCCCCAAAGGGTGTTGTCCAGGTCCAGGGCCAGGGCCTTTTTGTTGCGGCCGAACAGGGACTTGACGATATGGGCCACGCTGAAGGCAAAGGCCGGGATGGCCTCGAAACACATGGCGTACTTGTACATGGTCCAGAAGGCGGGGTCGGCCCAGCGGCGCAGGCCGAAGTCCGCGGCCAGGTAGGCGGCATCGTTGAGGTAAAAGCCCGGATGGGCCTGGGCGTAGGCGGCAAAGGCCCCGTTCAGCCGGGCGGTAAAATGGCCCCGGCCGTGGACGTCCCAGCCGTCCCGGTTGCCCAGCACCCGGTAGAGGGGAGGCTCGAAATTGTTCTGGATGATGGGGCAGCGCAGCTTTTCGCTTATGCTTTGCCACATGGCCTGAAAGCGGCCCAACTCGGCGGTGAACTTCTCCTCCACCTGTTGGGGGCTGTCTGTGAGGGCGGGCCACTGGGTGATGTTGCGGCTGGTGGTGTGGACGAAAACCAGATCCGGCCCAAAGTCCAGCAGTGCGTCGGGGGGGAACATGGCGTCCTGAAAATATTGGCCGTATTCGGACTGGTAGAATGCCGGCTGGATGCCGGCGTCCAGCAAAAACAGCTCCAGGGTGCTGACGATGTCATGGGTGGTGGAGCCGCCCAGTACGGCGATCTTTTTGGGGATGCGGGGGGCTCCGTCCGCCAGCAGGGCCCGGCGCAGGGCTTTCCGCCGGCGGATGATCTCGCCGGCATCAAAGGGATATTCCAGTTCTCTCATAGCTGCCTCCTTGTGGTCAGGATGTGGGGCCGGTGTAGGGGTCTGTAATGGTTTCGCCGGCGTTTTGGGTGATCATGCTGCCGATATACCCGGCGTTTTCCCCCACCACCGAGAAGGACGACATGGTGAATACCACGTCGGTGATGCCCATATCCCGGATAAAACTGACCAGGTTGCGGTTGAAATACCGGGCGTCCAGCACAATGACCTGCTGGAAGGAGTTGGTGTAGAAGGGCACGGTGGCATTGCCGTAGCTGTCTTTGACTACCAGCAGCTTGCGGCCGTTTTGCACCTGGGTATCGGCCCGGACCACGTACTGGTCGCCGCCCAAATAGTACAGGTAGGCGTCGCCCGCCTGCCCGGTAACGCCCTGGGCGAACAGGTCGTCGTCATCCCACTCGAAACCGAAATCACCGTTATAATACACGGCGCTGTAGGGGGCGGAGGGGATATAGTAGGTGAAAGTTTCCGGGTCATTGAGCAGGTAGGAGGACTGGCTGAAGGCGTACAGGGTGCCCACGAAGTTCTCGATGGTACCGGGGGTGTAGGCGGAGAGGTCATCGAAGGGGACACCTGCCGCCGAGGCCAGGGCCTGGGCCGCGTAATAGGCCCCCAGGGGCTGCCAGTGGTGGTCGGTGCGGCTGTAGATGTCCTCGCCGGCGTGCTGGGCCAGGATGGGGCACAGGTTGATGGCGTGGATGCCCGCGTCCAAAAGGGCATGGGTGTCGTCAAAGCACTTGGACTGGTCGGCGGAGTACTCCCGCTGGCTGTCCGGGATATAGAACTGGCTGGACAGAGGGGCGGGCATGGAGTAGATCTGGACGCTGTCCCCCAGTTGGCGGTGGAGCTCGTTGAGGCCCTGGGCGTAGGTATCGCCCACGCCGCCGGCAAAGAGCTCGAGGCCCCGGTAGTGGCCGCCCTGCTTGATGATGGTGATGCCGTTGGAGGAGTCCACATCCTCCGCGGGGGGCATATTGGCCGGGACAGGGGTGGGGTCTGCCATATGGCGGCCCGCGGCGCCCTCCAGGGACACATTGACCCCGGCGCCTACCTGGCCGGCGGCACCGGCACCGTCCGGGGTGGGCTGGGGGGCGTTGCCGTTTTCAGGCGGGGTGGGCTGGGCGGCAGAGGGGCCGGCCGGGGTGTCCGGGCCGGTTTGGCTACCCTGCTGGTTGACCTTTTTGATGTTGCCGCTGATCTCCACAAAGCCGTCCTCATTGGCGGCGGCTATGCCGAAGATGGACTTGAAGTTGTTGCCCATATGCTTGAAACCGTCCCGGTTGGGCACGGTATCGTCATAAAAGGTGGCGATGCCGGCGGTGAACTCGCCGGAAAAATAGCTTTGGAGGGAAAAGGCCGGGAAGGTGGCTAGCTGGCGCTTTTCGATGGCGGACTCGGTGGGGCGGGGCAGCAGGGCCAGCAGCACGGCGGCGGACAGGAAACACAGGGCCAGCACGCCGGCGAGGATGAGGGACAGGCGCTTTTCCAGCAGGGCCCGGCGGTCCTGGGTTTTGCGGCGGGCGCGGGGGGCCGGGCCTGCCGCCTGCCGGGTGGAGGCACCGGGGGCGGATACCTGCGGGGCGGGGGGCCCGGCCGGGCCATAGGCGGGCGTGTAACCGGCGGGCTCCGCAGGGGTGCTGGGCAGGTCGAAGGTACTGGTCAGGGAGTCCAGCAGGATATCGGAGCCGGTGTAGGCGGGGGGATCTGCCGGAGGGGCCGGGCGGGCCTGCCGGATAACGGCGGTGCGGGAGGGGTCCCGCTGGCGGGGCTGCCGGCCGGGGGCGAACAGGGAGAGGTCATAGGGCGCACCGGGGCGGTTGCTGTATGCCTGCCCCGGCTGGCGGGTGGTTTGGATGGGCGGGGAGATACGCCCCTGGGACGTGCGGGCGGGGCGGGCCTGCCCCTGGGGCGGGGCCGGGCGGCGGTAATGGTTATCCATAGACGTTCACCTTCCTTTATATAAAGTGGGGCGCGGCATCAGAAACGCCAGTAGAGGAACACGTTGTTGGTGGAATCCACCAGGAGGATGCTGACAATGGCCAGCAGGCCCAGGCACAGCACCGTGGAGCCGACCCGGCCGGTAATGTACAGGGTATCGTTGCCGCTTTCCAGGAAAAAGCTTTTGACTTTGGGCAGCAGCGGTAGGCTGAACAGGATGGAGCCGCCGACCAGGAAAATGTTGTTGAGGAAAGACACCCAGGTGATGGAGTCCCAGAAGGGGGCGCTGTTGGTGAGCATACTGACACCGGAAAGGTTGAGGAAAAACTGCCCCAACTGGCCTAGGTCCTCAAAATAGAAAATGCCGAAACCGATGATGATGACCAGCTTGCTGTAGATATGTTTCCACCAAACAGGCCAGCTTTTGATGCGCTTTTTGCCCAATTTTTGCTCAAAGAAGATGAAACAGCCGAAGTACAGGCCCCAGAGGATGTAGTTCCAGGCGGCGCCATGCCAGACGCCGGTGCAGAACCACACCAGGAACAGGCTGAAATACTTGCGGTTTTGGCCGAAAATGGGCACATAGAGCAGATAGTCGCGGAAAAAGGAGCCCAGGGAGATGTGCCAGCGCTGCCAGAACTCGGCAATGGTTTTGCAGGCAAAGGGGTGGCGAAAGTTCTCGTCAAAATGGAAACCGAACATACGGCCCAGGCCGATGGCTATGTCCGAATAGCCGCTGAAGTCAAAATAGACGTACAGGGAATAGGCGATGACCGTGTACCAGGTGCCCAGCACCGACAGGCCGGTGATATCTTTGCCGAAAAAGGTGGCCACAATGGCCCACAGGTTGTTGGCCAGGATCACCTTTTTGGCCAGGCCGACGATCACCCGCAAGGCCCCCTCGCACAGGTCGGTGACAGTGACCTGGCGGTTCTCGATCTCGTCCTCGACCACGCTGTAGCGCACGATGGGGCCGGCGATCAGTTGGGGGAACAGGGAGAGGTACAGGAGGAAACGGGTCCAATGCCTTTGCACGGTGACGCTTTCCCAGTAGCAGTCCAGCACATAGGAGATGGCCTGGAAGGTGAAAAAGCTGATGCCGATGGGCATACGGATTTGGGGCACGGGCAGTTGGAGGCCGGTGAGGCCGTTGAAGTTTTCTACCAGGAAACCGCTGTACTTGAAGATGACCAGCAGGGCGATGTCTATGATAATGCCGGCGGCCACGGCGGCTTTGGCGCCAGGGGTGCCCCGGCTTTTTTCCACCAGCAGGCCGATGGCCCAGTTCAGCAGGGAACTGAACAGGAGCAGGAGGATCCACAGGGGCTCGCCCCAGGCGTAGAAAACCAGGGAGAACACAATGAGCACCACGTTTTTGGCGGGCAGGCTGCGGGCCAGCAGGTAGCAGATAAGGCAAAGGGGCAGGAAACAGTATATGAAAAACAAATCGGCAAAGACCATGACGACATCTCCTTTTCGGGCGGTTTTGGGACAAGGGGCGGGGGCTTTCGGCAAATTTTGCCAGGCGGGCCCAAAGCCCCCTTACGCGCCGGGGCTACGCCGCCCATGGGACGGCGTGGGGGCAGGCACCCAGCCCTTTATCAGGGCCGGCGGTCGATATTGGTACGGGTGCGGGTGGTTTTTTGGCTGCGGTACGCGCCGGTGGCCCGGCTGGACGAGCGGATATGTAGGGTTGGGCGGCTCTCGTAATGCAGCACATTGGTGCGGGACGGGGTGATAATCGGGCTGCGCCGGTGGACCCCGTGGCGGCTGCCCCGCCTGCGGCGGTGGCCCTGGCCGGCCAGTACAAATACCGCGATGCTGAGAACCGCGACCGCCCCGGCCGCGCAGGCAACCCACACCAGCACAGGGACGGCCCCCTTCTTTTTGCCGGTTTTGACGCTGACGATGGAGCCCTGGCTGGACGCGGGGTCCTGGGAGGGGGCGCCGAATACCTCCGGGTGGGCGGCACAGTAGGCATCTGCCTGGGATACGGCGGCGGAAAAAAACTTGGCGGCGCCGGCGTCGTAGTTTTTGGCGCTGAAGTCCGGCTCAAGCTGCTGGTCCAGCAGGGTTTTCAGGCTCTCGGTGGTAAAGCTGTCCTTCAGCCGGGAGCCGGACACGGCCAGGTAGTCTTCATCGGCAATGGACAGGGCCAGGAGCAGGCCCCGGCCCTCAGGGCCGCCTACTTGCCAGTTGTCCATCAGCCCCCGCAGATAGGCGACTCGCTGGGGGTAATCGCCGGCCGGCAGGCTGTTGACGGCCAGCACCACAACCTGTACCCCATATTTTTCATAGAGGGTGGCGTTTTTGGCCAGGATGTCCGCACGGGTGGCCTCGCCCAGTACATTGGGCTCATCATAATAATAGAACGCCTGCCCGGGCTGGGGGTACTGGGTGGCGGGCGCGCTCTCTGCCCGGGCCGGCGTGGGGGTACAATATAGGGACGCTAAAAGCAGCAGGACGGTTACGGCGCCAGTTAAAAAAATGCGCGGGGCTGCGTGCAGCCGGGCTGTAATGGCTTTCACGGGTACATCTACCTCTCCTCCGGGGATATGCGAATACGCGCCGCCCCTTTAACCGCATAGGGGCCGCGCTCTGCCGTGGGCAATATCTTACCCTATTCTACTCTGATTGGCCTAATATGTCAAGTAGCGCCCACAGCAGGGCGGGCCTATAAAAAGAGTTTATGACGAAATGTTGGCCTTCGGCGATGGAGAGTTGGCGTAGCCAACTCTTGGGCTTTGATTCTCGGCTGCCGCCTCGGCCGGCAACGGGAAATCGCCACTGGCGATTGTCGCCCCCTAAAAACCCCACCACCTTTGAAAAGGTGGACGAAACTTTTATTGTTTGCCCGTTTGAAAAGGGCGAGGGCCACCGGCTACTTGGCGCAGCCAAGTAGAGCGGCCGTCACGAACTGGCCGAACCGGCAGGCGAGCAGACGAAACTTTTATTATTTGTTCGCCGAAACCTCATTTTTAAACCCTTTATTTTGGATACGCCCCTATAATAGGGCGGATTCGAGTTGGGGGAGGGGCGTGGAGAGAAAAAGAAAAACCGGCTATTTTCTCGACAGATAGTCGAGAGAATAGCCGGTGGGGCGGGCAGGGAGCGGCCTCTTTATATAGATAGAGGAAATGGATGGGAAAATCGGAAATAAAGTGAAAAAATTGCAAAAAACACAAAATCAAAGAAAAACAAAAAATATAACAGAAAAAAAGAAAAATAGAAAAAGAAAAATAAAAGAACACCAAGCGGAGCGGATGGTCGAGGAGGGGCGTGGCGCAAAGAGGGCCGCGGATAACGGCATGAAAGTCTTTGAGGATTTTTAAACCCCTTTCTACAGAAAGGGGTTTAAGCCGCCGGAGGCAAGGATGGAAACCCGCTAGGAGGGGTGTGGCGCAAAGAGGGCCGTGGATAACGGCATGAAAGTCTTTGGGGATTCTTAAACCCCTTTCTACAGAAAGGGGTTTAAGCCGCCGGAGGCAGAACGCCGGGGGTAAGGACAGAAACCCGGCGCAGGCCGCCCAGCTCGGTGCCCTGGGCGGGGCCGGCGGGGGAGGCGCAGGCGGTGAGGGACAAGGCCAGCAACAGGCCCAGCAGGGCCAGCCATATTTTGGCAAGATACATGGGGATTCCTCCCGAAGAGAGAAGTTTCCCCATTAGGATGCCAATTAGGAGGCAATATATTCCCGCACGAAAAAATCGGCACCGACGCTTTCGGCAATCTGGCGGCAGGCGTCCTGCTCGGCTTTGGGCATGGTGCTGACCACCGTCATGCGCACATGGGGGACGTTGAGCACCGCGGTGCTGGTAAACCGCAGGATGGCTGGGAAAGCCTGTAGGCCGAAACGGCTGTGGCAGATGGCGTCGTAGCCCTCGGCGGTGCTGGCGTTGAGGCTGACGGAAACGGCGTCGAACCGGCCGTCCAACTCAAGGGCGGCGTTGCGGCCGGTGATAAGGTTGGCCAGGCCGTTGGTATTGAGGCGGATGAAGTGGGAGCCGCAGGCCCGGATCTGGTCGCAGAGCCACATCATGTCGTCCCAGCGGCAGGCGGGCTCGCCATAGCCGCAGAACACGATCTCCATATAGCGGTTCAGGTCCCGGCGCTGTAGCTGGGCCCATATCTCCTGGCGGGTGGGCTCGCCGTCCTGGTACCAGAGGTTGGTGGCGTACAGGCTGCCGGAACTGTTCTGGCGCAGGCAAAAATCGCAGCGGTTGGGGCAGAGGTTGGTCATGTTGATATACAGGTTTTCCTGATACGCATAGGTAATACTGGCCCCGTGAAAAAGGCCGATTTCAGTCTTTTCGTTTTCCATAGCTTGATCGACTCCCATGTAAAACCATATTTTACCCGGCTTTAATAGATATGTGTGACCGGGGCGATGTGTTGGGGGATGTTGTCCAGGCGGAAGAGCCGGCGCAGGTTCCCGTTGGCGGCCTCCAGGATGCTGCGGGTGGTTTCCCCCCGCAGTTGGGCGATCTTCTCCGCGATGAGGGGGATATAGGTGGAATCGTTGCGGGTGCCCCGGTGGGGGTCGGGGGCCATGTAGGGGGCGTCGGTTTCCAGCAGCAGGCGGTCCAGGGGGATGGCCCGGGCGACCTCGGTTATTTTGCGGGCGTTTTTAAAGGTGACCGCCCCGCCGATGCCAATGTACATCCCCAGATCCACAATCGCGCGGGCCATCTCTACGCTGCCGGAAAAGCAGTGCACGACCCCCTGGGGGCGGTAGAGCCGGAGCAGTTCCAGCACGTCGGAGTGGGCGTCCCGGTCATGGACACAGACGGGGAACCCCATCTGGTTGGCCAACTCCAACTGGGCGGTGAACACCTGGATCTGCCGGTCCCGCGGGGCGGTGTCCTTCCAGTGGTAGTCCAGGCCGATTTCGCCCACGGCTACGGCGCCGCCCTCCAGCCAGACCCGCAGGCAGTCCAGCCAGTTTTCCGGCAGGGAGTCATCGATCTCCTCCGGGTGGATGCCCACTGCCGCGAAGAAGTAGGGGTTCAGGTCGGCCAGCCCCATAGAGGCGGCGCAGCTACGGATGCGGGTGCCCATGTTGATAACACAGCGCACACCGCCTAGGGGTAACTCGTGCTCCAGCAACCAGGCCCTGTCGCCGGCAAAGGCATCGTCATCGTAATGGGCGTGGGAATCGTAGATCTCGTAGATCTCTTTTGCGGGCATAGCTATCCTCCTTTCAGGGAGAAGGGACAAGGGTTTACCGCGGGTAAAGGCCGCATAGCTTTGCCCGCGGCAGCTTACCGGAGCCTGGAACCTACCGGGAGGCCGTCGGTAAAGAGGACCCGGACCCCCTCGCCGGCGTCCGCGGCCAGGATCATGCCCTGGCTCTCTACGCCGCAGAGGGTGGCGGGGCGCAGGTTGGACACCACGGCTACCTGGCGGCCCACCAGCTCCTCCGGCTTATAGTACTGGGCAATGCCGGAGGCCACGGTGCGCAGGGTGGCGGTGCCGTCATCCAGGGTGAGGCGCAAAAGCTTTTTGGCCCGCTTGACGGGCTGGCAATCGACCACCTTGGCCACCCGCAGGTCAATGGACATGAAGTCCTCGATACCGATCTTTAAGGTTTCGTGGAGCTGCTGGCCCAGGCGGATGCGGGCTTCCATATCCGGGTCCGGGGCGGCGGCAGCGGCTTTTTCAGCGGCGTACTTCTCCTCCAGCCGGGCGTAGACGTCGTCCAGTTCCTGGCGCTGGAAGAGGATTTCCGGCTTGTCCGTCACCTTGCCGCCCTTAACAGGGTAGTTGTGGGCCTGGGCCAGGTGCTCCCAGGGCAGGGGAACGGTGCCCAACTGCCGGAGGATGGACACGGAGGTATCCGGCATAAAGGGGAAGAGCAGGGTGGCGCCGGTGGTGATGGAATCGGCCAGGTTATACAGCACCGTGGACAGCCGGGCGTACTTGAAGGTATCTTTGGCCAGCAGCCAGGGGGCGGTTTCGTCAATATATTTATTGCAGCGCTTGAACAGGGTGAAGAGCTCGTTGAGGGCGTCGGCGGTGTGCAACTGGTCCATCTTTGCCGCCATTTTGTCCCGGCAGGCGCTGACCACGGCCCGCAGGTCATCGTCGCAGGGCTCGGCCACGCCGCAGTCCTCCACCTTGCCGTCAAAATACTTATTGAGCATGGAGATGGTGCGGTTTACCAGGTTGCCCAGCACATTGGCCAGGTCGCTGTTGGTGCGGTTGTTCACGGCCTCCCAGGTGATGTCGCCGTCGCTTTCAAAGGGGAGCTCCCGCAGCACGAAGTACCGCACGGCGTCTACGTCGAAGATATCCACCAGGTCATCGGCATACAGGACATTGCCGGCGGATTTGCTCATCTTGCCCCCGTCCATCATGAACCAGGGGTGGCCGAACACCTGCTTGGGCAGGGGTAGGCCCAGGGCCATGAGGAAGATGGGCCAGTAGATGGTGTGGAACCGGGTGATGTCTTTGCCGATAACGTGCAAGTCGGCGGGCCAGAACCGGTTGAAGAGCTCGCCGCTTTCGCCGCCGCAGTGATAGCCGATGCCGGTAATATAGTTGGTTAGGGCATCCAGCCAGACATAGACCACGTGCTGGGGGTCAAAGTCTACGGGCACACCCCACTTGATGGAGGTGCGGGACACGCAAAGGTCTTGCAGGCCGGGCAGCAGGAAGTTGTTCATCATCTCGTTGCGGCGGGACACGGGCTGGATGAAGTCCGGGTGGGCGTTGATGTGGTCGATGAGCCGCTGGGCGTAGTTGCTCATCTTGAAGAAATAGGCCTCCTCCTTTTCCGGGCGGGGGGCGCGGCCGCAGTCGGGGCACTTGCCGTCTACCAACTGGCTTTCGGTGAGGAAGGACTCGCATTCGTCGCAATAGAGGCCCTCGTAGGCGCCTTTATAGATATCCCCCTGGTCATAGAGCTTTTTGAAAATCTTTTGCACCTCTTTGACGTGGTATTCGTCGGTGGTGCGGATAAAGTGGTCGTAGGAGAGGTTCATCAGGTCGAACTGCTGCCGGACCAGGGCGGCGGTGCCGTCTACGTACGCCTGGGGGGTAACGCCCTGGGCTTTGGCCTTTTGCTCGTTCTTTTTGCCGTGTTCGTCGGTGCCGGTCTGAAAGTATACGTCATAGCCCTGCATACGCTTGAAACGGGCGATGGCGTCCGCCACAACGGGGTCGGACACATTGCCGATGTGGGGCTTGCCAGAGGTGTAGGCAATGGCGGTGGTGATATAATATTTCCCTTTATAGTTGTTTTCCATAGTTTCCTCCCAAAGTAACGGTTCTACCGTATGATCTTACTGTGCCATGGCCGGACGCCCGGCCATGTGTGCGGGGGTCACATTCGCCGGGAAAACACATTACACTTTATGATGGCCAAAAAGATGCGCAACTTACCTTCCTCCTCCCATGATCTGCGGCAAACGGCGGGGCTGCTAACGCATCAGCAGCGCGGAGAACACCGCGGCCAGCATCAGAAGGGCCAGCAGGCCGGCGGTGACCCGCACGAAAAGGGTCCGCTTATCTCTCATAAACGCCTCCAGTTTCCGTATAAAACTGTAATTAACATATATTTTACCATTTATTTCCTGATTTGTAAATACTTGTTTTTAAAGGGGGCGGGGGACAGCCTATTTAAAAGGTATACAAAAAGCGCCGGGGGTGGCCCCGGGCGCTTTTTGGGTAGAATTTGCCGGCGGTTGGGGGTCAATCCCGCAGGATGACACCGTTGCCGTCGAACCGGGGGTTGTTGGAGGAGAGGAGGCCCACAGCCTCGATGAAACCCCAGATGAAGGCGGCGATAGAGCCCAGGCCGCAGGTGAACAGGCCCACTGCCAGGCAGAGGATAAGCTGGATGGTGCCCCGTGTATTGAACCCCAGGTAGAAGTTGTGGATGCCCAGGCCCCCCAGCATAAAGGCCAGCAGGCCGGCAGCCAGGCGGCTTTTTTGCTGATAGCCCGGAGGGGGCGTGGTGTACTTGGGCTGCTGGGGCCGCGCCTGGTAGCTTTGGGCCGTGAAGTTGGGGGGCTGGTAGCCGTTGGGCTCAGGCGGGGCGTTGAAATTGTAGTTGTAGGTGGCGTACTGCACAGGGGGCTGCTCCTGCCCGGGCTGCTGAGGGGGCGCCGGCTGGGGCTCCGGGGCGGGAGGCTCCGGGGCACGGGGCGGCTGGGGGAACTGGATGGACGGGGCCACCGGGTCCGGCTCCAGGGTGAGCTGGGGGGTGGGGGGCGTCCAAGCGGGCTCCTCTGCCGGTTGGGGGGCTGGCTGCCCGGCCGGCGCAGGCTGGGGCGTTTCCGGGGTGGAGGGGGTTACGGGGTTTTCCGGGGTGGGGGTGTTGTTATCAAGATCACACATGGTTGGCTCCTCCTTATCAGTCTTTTAGGTAGACGCCGTTGGCGTCGGTGTTGATGCGGCCGTCCAGCAGCTTGACGCCGTCCATGATGCCCCAGATGGCCATGGCGATGGCGCCGAAACCGCAGGTGAGAAAGGAAACCAGCAGTTGGATGAGCCCCCGTGAGGTATTGCCCAGGTAAAAGCTGTGGACGCCGTAGGCACCCAGCAGGATGGCCAGGATGCCCGCCGCCATGCGGCTGCGCTGTAAGTAGCCGGGAGGCGGGTCGATGCCCGCCTGGGGCTGGTACTGGGGAGGATTGTACATGGGTTGCTGGCCCTGGGGCTGGTAGCCGTTGTTGTTGTAATCTGCCATATCAATGCACCTCTTTGAAATATTTTTTGCCCGATATCCTGTTGTGCCCTTATCTTACCACGCGGGGCGGGGGGAAGCAAGGGGTTAGGGGGAAAAGTAAGGGATTCTTAATTTACCGAAAGGGTTTTGACAGGGGTTTGGAAAAAAATTTGAAAAAAAACAAAAAAATTTTCGGAAAGTTTCCTTTTAGAGGGAAACTTTTTGGGTTTTTGGAGGGATATATGAGAGGGCTTTTACGGGGAACGCAAAAGGGGCGGTGGCCGGGAGGTCCCGGAAAGCCTTATTGGATTACAGGGGAAAGGGGATGGACGAAATACTGGGGTTTCGGAAAAAACGGGGGGCTGCCGCGGCCTGTGTGCAGACAGGCCGCGGCCAATGCCTGGCGAGCCTGCCCCTGGGCGCGGGGGAATGGGGGCTGTACCGGGCCCTGCGGGAGAATGTGCCCATTATTGACGCGGCTATTTACAAGCTGCGGCGGCTGATTGGGGAGTTCCGGGTAAGCTGCCCGGACCCGGAGGCCCAGGCGCGGCTGCACGGGTTTTTGGAGGGGGTACAGGTGAACGCGGCCGGGGCGGGCATCTACGAGTTTTTGGGGGTGTATTTGGAGGAGCTGGTCACGTACGGCAACGCCGTGGGGGAGATGGTGGTAAGCGGCGGGCAGGTGGCGGCCCTGTACAACGCGGGGTTGCAGGACCTGGAACTGGAGGCGGACGGGGCCCTGGGCATAAAGGTGTGGGCCCGGACCGGCCAGGGGAAACAGGCCTGCCCGTACCCGGAACTGCTGCTGGTTTCGGCCCTGAACCCGGCGGCGGGGTCACCTTGGGGGACTTCCCTGCTGCGGGGGCTGCCTTTCGTCAGCCAGGTGCTGTTGCAGATCTACCAGGCCCTGGGGAAGAACTGGGAGCGGCTGGGCAATGTGCGGTTTGCGGTGACTTGCCGCCCGGACGGCATGATGGCCCCGGCCGGGGACCGGGCCGGACAGGTGGCCGCGGAGTGGAGAAGGGTGATGGCCAGCCAGGAGCCCATGGACTTTGTGGCCGTGGGGGATGTGGATATACGGGCCATTGGCGCGGATAACCAGATACTGGACAGCCAGGTGCCGGTGCGGCAGATGCTGGAGCAGATTGTGGCAAAGCTGGGGCTGCCCCCTTTTTTGCTGGGGCTCTCCTGGTCGTCTACGGAGCGGATGTCCAGCCAGCAGGCGGATGTGCTGACCAGCGAACTGGAGGCCTACCGGCGGATATTGACGCCGGTGGCCAGGAAGATCTGCCAGACCTGGCTGGTTTTGGAGGGCTACCCGCCGGCGTGCGGCATCCACTGGGAGGAGATTACCATGCAGGACGAGGTGGACCATGCCAACGCCATGTACGCCGCGGCCAGGGCACGGAAACTGGAGTTTGAACTGGAACAGGCCAGAAAGGCCGCAGGAGAGGACAGGCAGGTACCGGAAGAATAAGGAAAGGGGCGTGGAGCAGTTGAAAGACGGTTTGGTGATGAAGGCAGGGGCGCCGGGGCAGGGGGAGATGGAGGAGATCAACCGCTATACACGGCGGCCTTACGGGCCGGAGGAGGTGTATACCTTCGCGCTGGTGCTATGCGACAATGAGATTGACCGGGACTATGAGCGGTTTGCCCTGGAGAGCCTGGAGAAATTGCAGGCGCTGTTTTTGGGCAGGACCTGCATTTTGGACCACGAACTGAAAAGCGCCAACCAGACGGCGCGCATCTACCACACGGAAGTGGAACGGGCGCCGGGGCAGATGACCAGGGCCGGGGAGCCGCTGGCCAGGCTGACAGCCAAAGCGTACCTGCCCCGCACCGAGGGGACAAGGGAAACGGTGGAGTTGATTGACAGCGGTATTTTGAAGGAGGTGAGCGTCAGTTGCGCGGTGGGACGGCGGGTGTGCGGCCTGTGCGGGAAAGAAAGCTGCGGCCATGAGAAAGGGAAGGTTTATGGGGGCAGGCTGGCCCATGTGGTGCTGCTGGAGCCTACGGACGCCTATGAGTGCTCGTTTGTAGCGGTGCCGGCCCAGCGGGGCGCGGGGGTGACAAAGGGCTTTGACGGCCGGGGCGTGGAGGTGGAAAAGCTGTTGCAGGCCCTGCCCCAGGGGGATGTGCTGCTGCGCAAGGGGCAGGTACGGGAGATCGGGGCGCGGTTTAGGGAACTGGCGGAAAAGGCCCGGTGGGGCAGGGCGTACCGCCGGGGGATGGAAAGCAATGTGCTGAAGTACAGCGCGGTTACGCAGCCGGAAGTGCCCCGGCAGGTTATGCAGGCGGTGGTAGAGGGGCTGGGGATGGAAGAACTGGCACTGCTGGAAAAAGCCTACGCGGCCATGGCCCAGCGCACCATCCCCCTTCGCCCGCAACTGGCCCCTGACCCGGAGGCAAAGCGGGAAGGGGGGAACGGGGCCTTCCGCATATAGCCGCTTATACCCGGTAAGCCCCGGAGGGGCGGATCAGGGCGGGTTTATAGGGGGATGATTGCCGGGTATGGAGGGGTTAAGGGGCAGATACCGGGGGGATAGGGAGGGGATAGGAGGCGGGTATGGGGTGGGTATTGGGCGGGTTTTGGGGCGGAGGAGGGGGTGTTTGAGGGGGAAGGCATTGGGGAGGGGACAGTGGGGAGAGGGGAAAGGTGGCAGGCATTTTCTATATATAGAAAGGGACTTAGGGGGAGGGGTGGGGGGGTGGAGAATGTGTGGTGGGGAGGGGGGCGAGATATCTTCTGCAATTAAGAAGGGGGGCTTGCGGGAAGGGGGGACGTGGAAGGGGGTGGAGGGATCCTCAGCATAAGAGGGGGTATTGGATAGAAGAGGGACGTGGGGGATGGGTGGCGGGGAGGTAGGATTTCTTCTGCAATTAAGAAGGGGGGCTTACGGGAGGGGGACGTGGAAGGGGGTGGGGGATCCTCAGCATAAGAGGGGGTATTTAGGGGGAATATGGTGGGGCGCGGGCTGCGGGGCGGCAGCTTGCGGGAAGATAGGAGGCAGGGACGGCGGAAACGAATCGTATAAAGGAGGAACGGCAGATGGGGTATTGCAAAAACATTTCTTTGGAGAAGGGGATGTACGCTGTGCCGGGTAAGAGCTTTACCCAGGTACTGGAGGAACTGGACAGCAGCGAGAACTACCGGGGCACCCCGCTGGAGGGCCTGGACGCTTACCAGCGCCAACTGAAACGCTTTGCCATTAAGGTGAACGGGCCGGGCTCCGGCACGGTGGAGCAGTTTTTCCAGAGCGGGGCCAGCGCGGCGCTGTTCCCGGAGTATGTGGCCCGGGCCGTGCGCCAGGGGATGGAGGGCGCGGGGAAGGTGCAGGACCTGGTGGCGGTGGTGACCAAGGTCGACGGGATGGACTACCGGACCATCACCACGGCCACGGAAGAGCCTCCCGCCCTGGCCCCGGTGGAGGAGGGCGGCCAGTTGCCCAGCACGGACATACGGGCCAGCAAGGGACTGGTGAACTTGAAAAAACGGGGCCGTATGCTGGTGAGCAGCTATGAGGCATTGCGGTTCCAAAAGCTGGATTTGCTGACCGTGGCGCTGCGGCAGATAGGCGCCTATATGGCCGCGGCCCAGTTGCAGGACGGGGTAGACGTGCTGCTGGAGGGGGACGGGAGCATGGGGGGCGTGGCCTTTACCGAGGGCGGCACCCCCAACTATGCCGACTTTATCGCCCTGTGGGGCAAGCTGGCCCCCTTTGAGCTGAACACCGTGGCCGCGGGTACCGCCGTGATGCAGAAACTGTTGCAGGTGCCGGAGTTCAAGGACGCCCAGGCGGGGATGAACTTCCAGGGGACGGGCAGGCTGTGCACCCCGCTGGGGGCAAAGCTGATCCATGTGCCGGGGATGGCCGCCGGGAAACTGCTGGTGCTGGACAAAAACTGCGCGTTGGAGATGGCCCAGGCCGGGGACATCACCACGGACCATGACAGGCTGATTGACCGGCAACTGGAGCGGGCGGCCATTACCGTGACCTATGGGTTTGCGCGGATATTCCAGGACGCGGCCGCGGGGCTGGATTGCACCGGCGGGAACGGGTAAGCCGGACAGGGCCAAACAGGGGCGGGCGTAGGGCGGGTTTTGGGGCAGGGCCCGGTTGGGCGGCTGCCGGGAGCATAGAGGAGGGGGATATGGAGATCACGTTGGCGGGGGCAGTGGAGAAGTTTAAACAGTACAGCGGGGAGGCCTTGGACGGGCAGGAGCCGGGCAGGGACGCCCTGTGCCAGGGGCTGTGCGGAGAGTGCGTGCAATGGGTACAGGCACGGCTGCTGCCCGGCGCCCCGGAAACCGGCCGGGAGGCGGCCGAGGGCCTGGCCGCGGCAGAGGCCCTTTACCAGTTGGCGCTGCTGGACCAGGCGGGGACGCCGGGCGCGGTGAGCACGCCGGAACTGAAACTGGAACTGGGGGACCGCGCCAGATATGCCGGGCATCTGCGGGAGGAAAAGCGCCGGGCCGCCGCCGGGCTGCTGCGGGAGGAGGGCTTTTACTTTGGACGGATTTGAAAGCGGAAGGGGGCGGGGCTATGGAGGATATGTCGCGGGGGCTGTTCCGGCATGAGCCGGCGGCGGTTTTGACCGGGGCGGACGGGGGGAAGGCCAGGGCCAGGGGCCGGGTAGCCTACCGGCGGGGCCAGGGCGGCCTGCCCTGCCGGGGCCAGCGGCACGAGGCCGGGCTGCTGGAGGACCCGCTGCCGGTATTTACGGGCTGGGCGGAGCAGGCCGCCGCAGGGGACCTGCTGGAGCAGGGCGGCCGGGCCTATACCGTGCTGAGCGTGGAAGAACTGTGTGTGGGCGGCACAAAGGTGTGCTGCCGGCTGTTGCTGGAAAGGAGGGCGGACGGGAATGACGGCCTATGAGATATTGGCGGGGCTGCTGGAGGCGTTCCGGGCGGCCATACCGGAGGCGGACTTCCGGGAGGCCTATGGGCCGGAAACGGCCTCCCGGCGGCTGGGGCGGGTGCTGGCGGCCGGGCAGGTGGAGCGGGAGAGCACCGATGGTTCGGGCTGGCAGGCCAGGCTGGGGTTTACCGTTTACCTGCCCCCGGGCAGGGGCCAGGGGCAAGCCCAGGCCGTGGCCAGTGCCATGGAAACGGCGGCGCGGGAGAGCCAACCCCTGTTGGCCGAAACCGTGCTGGGCCCGGTAACGGCGGACAAAACCTTTGGGGGCACGGCCATGCACTGTACGTTCAGCTTTGCCCGGCCCGCCGGGGCCGGCGGTGGGGCCGGCAAGGGGGGCATCACCCTGGACGGGAAACATTACCCGGTGACGGGCTGGAAAGAGAGCGTCAGCCGGGAAGGGGAGGCGCTGGTGGCGATGGGGGAGGATGTGCCCTTTTGGGAGCCGGGGAGGACCTATACCATTGAGTTGCAGGGGCTGGGCGCTGCCGCCATGGGCGTGGCGGACGGGTTCACCTTGCGGTTGGAGGGGCCGGGCTGGCTGTATATGGGCTGCCGGTGGAAAAGCCGCGGCAGCGGGGGGACGGCGGTGGCAATCAGCAGGACGAAAACGGTGAAGGAGGGGTGAGGATGGAGAGCCTGGAGCGCGCGGAGGAACTGAGCAGGGAGATGGAACGGGACAGCCGGCGGTATCCGGCGCAGCTATAAGGGGGCGGGTATATGAACCTGATGGCCATGCGCTTTAAGGGGTTTACCTGGCGGGTGAACCCTACGGCGCTGTGCGTGGAGTGCCAGCGGAACCTGCGGGAAACCCCGCTGCCCTTTGCGGGCAGCACGGCGGCGGACTTGGGGGCGAAAAAGCGCCGGGTTTCCGGGCAAGGGTATTTGGTGGGCGGGGACTGTATGGACCAGTGGAGGCAACTGGAGGAACTGTTTGCGAAGGGCGGGCCGGGTAGCCTGCAACTGCCGGGGCAGGAGCCCTTTTTGGCGGTGATGGACAGCCTGAAACTGCTGGGGGAAGAGGGCGCGGGCAAGGTGAAGTATGGGTTTGCCTTTACGGAGTACCGGGCCGGGGCCCGCTGGCAGGGGCAGGGCAGGAACCTGGCTGCCGCCGGGGAGAGCCTGTGGGACTATGCCGGCCGGTATGGCTGGGACATAGAGGCCCTGCGCCGGGCCAACCTGCATATCCGGGACATTGCCTGGCTGGAGCAGGGGGAGGAGGTGTTTGCCCCGTGACCTACTGGGGGATATTGCCGGGGGGCGGGCAGTTTTTGCTGGGGGCCCCGGCAGAGGCGGTGCTCTCTTACGACCGGGAGGCGCCGGCGGACCAACTGAAGGCGGTGTTCCCGGCGGACAGGGCCTGGGAGGACCTGGCGGAGGTGTGGGTATACCACGGGGGCGAAGGGGTGTTCCGGGGGATTGTGGACGAACAGAATACCCGGCTTACGGCCAGCGGGTTATGGGTGGAACTGGTGTGCCGCAGTAGGGAGGCCCTGCTTTTGGACAGCGAGGCGGAGCCAAGGGCTATCCGGAACCCTTCGCTGGAGCGGCTGCGCAGGCGGCTGCTGGAGCCCCTGGGCTTTGGGGAGGCTACCGGCGGGCAGGGGGCCATGCCGGGGGAACTGGCGGTGGAAAAGGGTACCTCCTGCTGGCAGGTGCTGGCGGGCTTTTGCCGGGACTGCCTGGGCACCGTGCCCTATGTGGACTTTGCGGGCCGGGTGCGCTGCGAAGGCCGGGAACCCCGGACGCTGGCCCTGGGGCAGGTGCTGGCGGCGGAGATCAGCCGCAGGCCGTATAAACGGCTGAGCGCGGTGTGGAAACAGGGCTACCGGGGCGGCTATGACACCCTGTACCGGGATGCGGGCGCACCGGTGGCGCGGCGGCGGTACATCAGCGCCCAAAGCGGGAAAAACCCCCGCGCCGTGCTGCAAAAGGCCCAGCAGGAGAGCTTTTTGCTTACCGTGACCTGCCAGGGGGCCTGGTGGCCCGCCTGGGGGGTGGCGGATGTGGAGATACCCAAGGCCGGGCGCTTTACCGGCTGCCCGGTGTGCCGGGCGGTGTATCATCAGGACAGCGGCGGGGCGCGTACCCGCTTTGTGCTGGAAAGGGGGGAAACGGATGTGGCTGACGGAACGGCTGGCAGCGGGGCAGCCCCTTAAGCTGACCAGCGGGACGGTGGAGAACCAGGGCGGCTTTGCGGTGCAGGCCGACAGCCGGCATGACCGGCCGGCGCAGATATTCCCGTATGGCTTTGCCAGCGTAGCGGAGGAGGGCCGGGAGGCCGTGATGCTGGGCGGCTACTGCGCCGGCCTGGCCAGCGCCGCCGACGGGGCGCTGGAGCAGGGGGAGGTGCGGCTGTATTCGGCGGGGGGCGCGGAAATACGGCTGTGCAACGACGGATGCGTGGTCATCAACGGGCAGGTGTTCCAGCCAAAGGAGGGATGAGGGGTGGATACGGAACTGGTAAACGGCGGCTATGTGCTGGGCGCCGGGGGCTTGCCCAAAACCGTGGCCGGCCGGGCGGAACTTTTGCAGTACGCCCGCATGAACTTACAGATGCACCGGGGCGCATGGCCCTACAACCGGGAACTGGGAAGCGGGCTGTGGCAACTGGACCGGGGGGAGGATCACCCGGAGGAACGGGCTTTGGCATTGGCCAACGAGGCCCTGTTGCGCCTGCCCGGCGTACGGGCCAAAGCCGCCCGGCTGACGGAAAAGGGCGTGGCTTTTTTGATAGCGACCCCGCTGGGGGAGGAGGAGATAGAGGTTGGAGAGCTATGAGGAGATATGGGGGCGGATGAAGGCGGCCTATACCGCAAAAAGCGGCTGGGCGCCGGAGGATGTTTCCGACCTGGGGCTGCGGTTGCAGTTGCTGGCCGGGGAGTTGTACCGCCTACAGGCGGGGATAGAGTGGCTGAAACGCCAGGCCTTCCCCCAGACGGCGGACGGGGCCCAACTGGATATGCACGGGGCCCAGCGGGGCGTGGTGCGCCGGGGGCAGGAAAAGGCCAGGGGCCGGCTGGCCTTTTCCCGGTATGTGCCGGCGGGGTTTGACCTGCTGATCCCAAAGGGGACGGTGTGCGCCTCTTACGGGGAGGAGGCGGTGGAGTATGAAACCACGGCGGACGTGACCCTTGCCGCGGGGACCGTGACCGTGGAGGCCCCTGCCCAAGCGGCGGAGGGGGGCAGCAGGGGCAATGCCGCCGCCGGGTACGTGAACACGCTGGTAACGGAGGTGAATGGCATCAACTACGTGACAAACCCGGCCCCCTTTACCGGCGGTATGGACCCGGAACGGGACGGGGACTACCGTGCCAGGGTACTGGAAAGCTACCGGCTTATGGGGCCCGCGGGCAGCGCCGCCTGGTACGAGGCGGTGGCGTTGGAGGAGGAAGGGGTATCCGACGCCCAGGCCGTGCCCAGGGAGGGGGGCGCGGGCACGGTGGGCGTATACGTATGGGGGCAAGGGGCCGCCCCCGGCCAGGCGGCCATGGACGCCCTGGCGGAAAAGCTGGAGGGCCTGCGGGAGGCCGGGGTGGCCGTGACGGTAAAGGCGCCCACAGTGAAAAAGGTGGGGGTGATCGGCTACCTGGGGGTGAAACCGGGGACGGTGTTCGCCCAGGCCAAAGAGGCCGCCATACAGGGGGTGCGGGACTGGTTCGGGCAGAGGAAGATCGGGGAGGGGATGTACCTGAGCGACCTGACCAGGGCAGTGCTGGACGCGGACCCGGCCATCTGCAAAGTGACGTTTAACAGCAGTACCACAGCGGTGGAGGGGGCGGCAGGGGTGCTGCTGGCCCTGGGGGCTGTGGCCTTTAGCGAGGGCTGATATGACCTGCGGCGGGAACATGGCCCGGCTGATGGGGGCCACAGGACTGTACCGGCTGACCGGGGAGAGCCCGGTGGATTGGGAACTGGCGGCCTATCAGGCCGGGTTTGCGGTGATAGAGGAGGCAATGGCGGCGCTGGAGGCCGAACTGTTCGCGCTGACGGCACCGGCCGGGCGGCTGGCCGCCTGGGAACTGCTGTTCCGGCGGCAGGCCTCCGGGGCGGGGCTGGGTTTCCGGCGGCAAGCGGCGGCCAAAGCCCTCGGGCTGCGGTACGGCCCGGCGACGCTGGGCAGCCTCTGCCAGGAGGTGCTGCCGGTGGCAGGGGTGGAGGGCACGGTGAGGGAACAGGCGGGCAAGCTGCTGGTTACGGGCGCCCTGCGGGGCGTAACCGAAACCGAGGCCCGCCGCCTGTTGGACAGGCTGCTGCCCGCCCACCTGGCGTGGGAACTCACCCTTTTGGAAGAATAAAAGATAATTGATAGGGCCCGGCTCAGGGAAATGAGCCGGGCCTTTTGTTTGGAGGATGGGGGCCGGAAGGCCCTTTCTACAGAAAGGGTCTTAAGCCGCCGGGGGCAAACATATATTATACCAAACTGGAACCCAGGGCCCCAGGGCCCGGCAAGAAAGGAATGGTTGCCATGAAAAAACGGTTGGCTATACCCGCGCTGGTACTGGCCTGCGTACTCTGCCTGCGGGTAATGCCCGCCACGGCCGCCCAGGGGGAGGGGCTGGAGATCTCCGCGCCGGCGGCGGTGCTGATGGAGGCGGGCACGGGCCAGGTGCTGTTTGAGAAAAACCCCCACCAGGTGCGCCCCTGCGCGTCCATCACCAAGGTGATGACCCTGTGCCTGACCTTTGACGCGCTGGAAGCGGGCCAGTTGGGCCTGCAAGACGTGCTGACGGCCTCGGCCCACGCGGCCTCCATGGGGGGCTCGGACATCTGGCTGAAGGAGGGGGAGCAGATGTCCGTAGACGACCTGATTAAGGCCACGGTGATTATGAGCGCCAACGACGCCGCCGTGGTGCTGGCCGAAAACGTGGCCGGCAGCGAGGAGGCCTTTGTGGCCCGGATGAACAGCCGGGCCCAGGAACTGGGGATGCAGGACACCACCTTTAAAAACTGCAACGGCCTGGACGAGGAGGGCCATGTGACCAGCGCCTATGACGTGGCCCTGATGAGCCGGGAACTGCTGCGCCACGAGAAAATTACCGACTACACCCTGACCTGGATTGACTATGTGCGGGACGGGGCCACCCAGTTGGTGAACACCAACAAGCTGATCCGCAGCTACCAGGGCATTACCGGGCTGAAAACGGGCACCACCTCCCAGGCGGGAAGCTGCATGACCGCTACGGCGGAGCGAAACGGGCTGCGGCTGATCGCGGTGGTGCTGGGGGCCTCCAGCACGGACGACCGCTTTAAAGACGCGGCGGCCTTGCTGGACTACGGCTTTGCCGGGTGGTCGGTAACGGTGCCACAGGCCCCGGCCCTGGGGCCTGTGCCGGTGGCGGGGGGCATGGAGGAAACCGTGGCCGCCAAGGCCGGGGCCATGCCGGAGATCCTGCTGCCCGCCGCCGGGCAGGGGGAGATCGAGGAGAAAATTACCTGGCGGGAGGGGCTGGCGGCCCCTGTGGAAGAGGGGGAGGTGATTGGGAAGATCACCTACACCGCCGGGGGCAAAACCGTGGCCACGGTGGATATTACCGCCGCGGGGCAGGTGCGGCCCATCACCTTCCGCTCGGCGTTTATGTACCTGCTGGGCGGGCTGATGGGCCTGTAGGGGGCAGGGTTTCCACCCCGGCGGCAGAAAAATTTTTTCATTTCGTAAACCAGCCTTGAAAAATCCCGCGACTTATTGTAGAATATAAGCACAGAGAAAATTCAAGCCGTGCGGCAGGGGCGTTTGCTGCCGCAGCGGGCAAAGGAGTTTTGTAAATGCCGCTTAAATTGGAGGACAGGTATCTGAAAGGCTTTGTTTCCGGGCACGAGCTGGAGCAGATCCAGCCCCAGGTCAAGGCCGCCAGCGAGCTGCTGATGTCCGGCAAGGGCGCGGGCAGCGACTTTTTAGGCTGGGTTTCCCTGCCGGAGGACTACGACAAGGAGGAATTCGCCCGGATTAAGGCCGCCGCCGGGCGGGTGAAGGAGAATTCCCAGGTGTTTGTGGTTATCGGCATTGGCGGCTCCTACCTGGGAGCCAGGGCCGCCATTGAGTTTTTGAAATCGGACCGTTACAACGCCCTGCCCAAGGACACGCCGGACATCTATTTTACCGGCAACAGCATCAGTTCTACCGCTTTGCAGGAACTGGTGACCCTTTGCGAGGGCAAGGATGTTTCCATCAACATGATCTCCAAGTCCGGCACCACCACCGAGCCGGCCATTGCCTTCCGGGTGTTCCGGGAGCTTTTGGAGAAGAAATACGGCAAGGAGGGCGCCCGGTCGCGGATCTTCTGCACCACCGACCGGCAGAAGGGCACCCTGAAACAACTGGCCGACAAAGAGGGTTACGAAACCTTTGTGGTGCCCGACGACGTGGGCGGGCGGTTCTCTGTGCTGACGGCGGTGGGGCTGTTGCCCATTGCGGTGGCCGGCTGCGATATAGACGCCCTGATGGCCGGCGCCGCCAAGGCGATGCGGGCCTACAGCAGCCCCCTTTTGGAGGAGAATGACTGCTACAAGTATGCCGCCCTGCGCAATATCCTCTACCGCAAGGGCAAGTCCGTTGAGGTGATGGTAAGCTACGAGCCCTGCTACGCCATGATGAACGAGTGGTGGAAACAGCTTTACGGCGAGAGCGAGGGCAAGGACCAGAAGGGGCTGTTCCCGGCCAGCGTGGTGTTCTCTACAGACCTGCACTCTATGGGCCAGTATATCCAGGACGGCCGGCGGCAGTTGTTTGAAACCGTGGTGCACATCGACCAGCCCAAGTACCAGATTACTTTGGGCAACGACCCGGCGGATGTGGACGGCCTTAATTACCTGGAGGGCCGCACCATGGCCTTTGTAAACGAGAAGGCCTTTGAGGGCACGGTTTTGGCCCACAACGACGGGGGCGTGCCCAACATGGTGCTGCACGTCAGCGATTTTTCGGAGGACAGCCTGGGCCAACTGATCTACTTTTTTGAGAAGGCCTGCGCCATTTCCGGGTACCTGCTGGGGGTTAACCCCTTTGACCAGCCGGGCGTGGAAAGCTACAAGAAGAATATGTTTGCCCTGCTGGGCAAGCCCGGCTATGAGGACGCAAAAGCCAGGCTGGAGGAACGGTTGCAGGGCTGAGGAAACCATCTGTGCGGGGCGACCCGTTTGGATAAAAAATCAGAACAATATTGTAAAGGAGCGTTCAAATGGTTACTCTTTTAACTGGGAAAAAAGGTTCCGGCAAGACGAAAAAGCTGATTGAGATGGTAAACGCCGCTTTAGAGAAGTCCAACGGCAATGTAGTGGTCATCGAGAAAGGCAAGCAGATGACCTTTAACATCCCCTACGCCGCCCGCCTGGTGGATTCCGACGCCTATGACATCAAGGGCGCGGAGGCGCTGCTGGGCTTTATCAGCGGCATTTGCGCGGGGAACTATGACGTGACCGACATTTTTGTGGACTCTACCCTGAAGATCACCGGCACCGGCGCCGAAGCCTGCGCCGTACTGGTGCCGGAGCTGAAAAAGCTCAGCCAGTCTGCCGATACGAACATTGTGCTGTCCATTTCCGCGGCGGATGAGGACATCCCCGCCGAGGTGGCTGACTGCGTGCTGAAGTAAAAGGCCAGAAATCCGCCATCCCCTTTACGCGTACACAAGCCCTGGGGCTTTTGCTGCCGGAATTTCGGGTTCCTTGCTAAAAGTCAAGAGAAATTTGCAAAAGTCAAGAAAAATTAGCACCCTGCACAAGCGGGGCGGGCGGATTTTATGCGTTTTCACAACAAAATGACATGGCAAGCCAGCCGGATGGGTCAATCCCATTCGGCTGGTACGTTTGTATGGGGTCAAGGCGTCACGCCGCCTGGAGCTCCTGGTCAAAGAGCATGGCGGCGGACTTCCAGCCCAGTATCTTGCGGGGGTAGTTGTTGACCCACCGCTCCGCTGCCATCACCTCCTCCTTTGTGACCTCATCAAAGTTGGTGCCTTTGGGGAAAAACCGTCTAATCAGCCGGTTCATGTTCTCATTGGAGCCCCTTTCAAAAGCGCTGTATGGGTGGCAGAAAAACACGATGGTCCGCTTGCCCTTGCGCCGGTGGGACATCTCTATGCCCTCGAAGTCTTGAAACTCACAGCCATTGTCAACGGTGATGCTCTTGAAAAGTTTATAGAACAGCTTGCCAAAGCGCCGCTCCAGGCCGTTGATGGCCTTGACCACGCTGGCCGCCGTGTGGTCCTCCACCAGCAAGACAATCCCCATGCGGGTCCGCCGCTCTGTAAGCACCAGGAGGGCTTGCTTGGAGCCCTTGCACCCCATGACGCTGTCCATCTCCCAGTGGCCAAAGCTGCCCCGGCTCTTGACCTCCTCCGGGCGCTTTTCGATGCTCTGGCCACGGGGAGCCCTGGCGGCCTCCTTTTTACTCTTGGCGGCGTAGTGGCGGCGGCCCTTGTCATGCAGGTGCTCCGGGGTCAGGAAAAGGAACACGTCCCCACGGTAGATGTAATTATAGACCGTATTCTCACAGATTTCCGTGTCAAATTTCTCCCCGTTGTTTCGGATTTCCGCAAGGGCGGCACCAGGGGCAAAGCCTTGGACCATGATGAGCTCCTCCAGCCGCTTGACCAGGGCGTGGTCATGGCCGATTTTGAGCTCCTTGCCCTTTTCCTTGAGGAAAGCCTTGTATTTGCGGTGTGCCACGTCCGCACAATAGACCTCAACGTCAATGAGGTCCGTGGTGCGCTGGACGCACAGGCCCCGGCCTATTTCATAGTAGATAGACCGTTCACACTTGCCCAGGGCCTCCGCAATAGCAGGCTTTGAAAAGCCTTTTCTCAGCATCCGCTCCAGGGTCTGCCGGTCATTGAGCGTGAAATGGGTGGCTCCTTTATGGTTCATATTGCACCTCCAGAAAATAGTAAAAGCGGGGTGTTGCCACCCCGCTTGCCCGTGTGTTGTTATCTGGCCATGTATCGCTCCAGCAGCTCCGCCGTCTCTCCATCTGGCAAGATGTCCTCCAGCTTGCAGTTGAGGGCAAGGCAGATTTTGAGGAGCGTGGCCAGCTTTGCACCGCACAGGTCACGGCCTCCCTGCTCATAGGTCTGGAGCACCCGGCCATTGATACCGGCGGCGGTGGCCAGTTCAGATTGTGAAAAATCGTGTGCCAGTCGTGCGCTTTGCAGTTTGTTTCTTGTTTGGCCCATAGGGCTGCACCTCCTCCGTTTTCTCTATTATACAACAAAAGTTGTATAATGTCAAGATAGAAAAAAGCCCGTGCAAAAGGAAATTTTGCCGGGCAATTTTTTAATCCTTTGTGGCCCTCAGCCGGTCCGCAAGCATGGCCAGCGTTGCCACGTCCCGCTCATCCAGGCCGGACACGTTGATGCTGGCCAGAGGCTCCAGGCCCAGGAGGTAGTCCGTGGACACGGAAAAGGTCTTTGCCAGCTCCACGATGCTGGCCGGGGACGGGATGGAAAGCCCTTGCTCCCAGGAGTTCACGCCGTTGCGGGTGATACCCATACGGCGGGCAAGCTCCGCTTGTGTCCAGCCCCGTGCCTCTCTTAACGCCTTTATTTTCTCCGCAATCATCCGCAGCGCCTCCTTTCAAAGTAATTATACTTTGCATGGCCGTCAAGTCATTATCAAATAGGCTCTGTTGCTTGACAGCACGGCGGAGGCCAGATATAATGGGGTTTGTAAAGGTCAAGAAAGAACAAGAAAGAGAGGGCGAAAAGGTGAAAAAGCTGGGGCGGTTTCTAAAGGCGTTCTTTGGCGTTGTTTGCGTCATTTATGTGGCTGTTTTTATATGGCTGGCGGTAGATACGCACAAGGCGGAGATGGTGCTGGGGGCGGTGTTGTTCGCTGTTCCTACCTATTTCCTGCTGAGGAAAAAGAAAGTAAAGCCGGAGCCGCAAAGCCCAACAGCGGGGGCCGTGCGCCGGGAGGCCAGTCAATACACGCCGGATGCGCCGGAGGAAACATTGCGGGATATGCGGATGTACTACACAAAAGAGCAGATAGAGAATGACGTGCGCATCCTCTCCGAAAGTTTCAAGCTGGCTCAGCAGACGGCCAACATTGACACATTCACCAGCCGGTTGGCATTGGCACAGCGGACAGCGTTGACCCTCCTGCAAGCCGAAAAAGCGGGGTGCAAAGGGATTTTGCCGGGGACAAGCAAAACGTGTGACCAGGTGCTCTCCAGCGTGAAAGACCTAAAAATTGCTTTCCTTGAAAACAGCTACATAAAAGAAACAACGGAGGCCATGCTGTTAAAAACGCCGTCTGGACAGCGTAAAAGGATGGAGGCATATCTGGCAAAGCTGGAGGCCCACAAGACTGATTTTTTAGACGTGGCGGACACCTATGACAAAGTGGTGAGGGACACAAAGGTCCTCATGCCGTAGACGCAAAAAGCCGGAGAGGCCAGCAGGCCCCTCCGGCTTTTTTCCATCGGAAAAAACAGCCCAACCCAGGGCGGCGGGGGTATCTTTACCCCTCCCGGCCTTGACGGCCCTTGTGGGGGCCTTTACGGGCCCAATAGAGGCATTTCCCGCCGGGGGCTTTACTCCTTTTTCTTTTCAAGCTGCAAGATGACCTCCCGTAGCTTGTCAAAGCCAAACATTGCCGCATAAGCCACCATAAAGCCCACCACAACGGCGGCCACCACCATGTACCACAGAACAGCCATGCCCTTAATCTGGCACCAGGCAAAAAACGCCACCAGCGTGAGACCCATGGCCACGATGACGGCCAGGACGTTGGTGGGGAGCCGGTCCCAGGTGAGCTTTTTGAGGACCTGGACGATGATGTTGGTGAGCACCACCAGGACGCCCACGATGCTGAGAATGACGGACCAGTCGAAAATGCTTTCCATAACTTTTTACCTCCCTGTTATTTTACCCCACAAGGGTGAGGTCCTTGATGTTGACGGCGGCGGTGACCGCCTTGCCCTGGCCGATGACGGCCCGGTCCCCGGACAGCTCCAGCACCGTGTAGGTGTTGGCGTAGACGAAAGAGGCCAGGCCCCCGCCGGTGTACGTCTTGGCCCCGGCCTTGACTTTGACGGTGGAGCCCTTGGCGATGGCGGCGGAGGCCTCCACGGCGATGTCAGCGGCGTCCACCCAGCCGTAGACGGTGGAGGAGCTGCCGGTGGTCTTGATGAGGTGATAGGGATGCCGGGCTCCCTTGGCCACGGCGGTGACCCTGGCCTCACCGGGCTTGCAGGTCTTGGGGCTGGTGCTGTTGGAGCTGGTGTAGTGCTGGATGCCGGTAAAGGCTACCACGGCCCCCACAGCGGGCCCCTGGGCGTTTGTGTCGGGCTGGGTGGGCTGAGATACCACCGGGGCGCTGCCGCCCGCCACGGCCCCCGTATAGTCCACCCAGGGGATTTTGCCGTGCTTGGTCCAGGTTCGGGCGCTGTACCCAGCCTTTTTGCCAATGTTGGCCACGGCGGTGATCTGGACTTTGTTGGCAAAGGCGGGGGAGCTCTCCACCGCCAGGCCGTCCCCGATATAGATGCCGATATGGCCGGACAGCCAGACAGCCTCACCGGGCACCATAGATGCCCAGCCGGTAGTGCTCACGCCGGTGCATTTGGCGATCATGCCATCCGCCCCCACGTCCGGGCACGCTCCGGCGGCAAACATGGCAGCGGTGGGGTAGGTGGCCCCGCCGTACCGCTTGGAGGCGTCCCCGCACCAGCCCCAGAGGATGCCTTTGATGAGGTTGACGCAATCAAAGCCAAAGGTGTCCGCCGTGGCGGCCTTAATCATGGCCGTGCGGGCCGCCTGTTTGTTGTAGGCGTGATTTTGCGTGTACCGGGTTTTGTTTTCTGCCGTCATAGGAGCGCCAAAGCACCCCATGACATACAGCGTCTTGTAGTTCTTGGCGATGTCCACCGCCTTGTCCACAAGGGTCTGGGCTTTCATTTTGCTCATGATGTCTTTCCTCCTTTAGTCTTTCAGCACGATTTCAGCGGCCCGGAGGGCTACATCCGCCCCATACTGGCCCGCAAACTGTTTGAGAAAACGCTGGGCGTACTTGGCCCGGTTTTCGTTCTTGGACTTCCACAGGTAAAAGCCGCCCCAGGTTCCGTCTGTCACCAGGGAGGTGCCCGCAAGGACGGCAATGGCGGTAACATCCCACCCCCGGAGGGTCCCGGCCACGGTGATGGCGCACAGGACCACGGAGATGAAGATGTGTAGCACCAGCATTTTCTTGGAAAACTCCATCCAATGCCGCCCTCCTCAGTAAAGCGCCTGGACGCTTTGCTCCGTCAAAAATTCCTTGTGTTCATGCTTGACCTTGCGGGCATATTCCAGGGCGGCGTGCATATCACCGTTACAGTGTGCGTCCGGGATGCGCTGGACGGCCTCCGCCGTAGCCTCCCCCAGAGCGATGGCGGCCCCCACCCCTTTGATGATAAGCACCTCATTTTTCTCACGGGCACGCTCCCGCTCCTCCTGGGCTTTGTCCCGCTTTGTGATGCGCTGCTGGAGCAGCCAAAAACAAAAGGCAGTAATGGCGGTGGGGAGGCCCAGCAGCGTGACCAGGCCCCCGACAGAAAGCTCAATGACCATGATGTCCCCCTCCTTATTCGGTGACCTCATCCCAGCCATAGACGCCGGGCTCCCAGACGTTGCCGTCCACGGTAGAGGTCCAATGCTTGCCTTTGTGGTTCACCTTAGCCCCGGCGCTGTATGCGTCATGGGCCCCCAGGGGTTGGCTCCAGGCGGGCCACTCCTCCGCCGGGTCAGAGGTCACCGCCCAGAGGGAGGCGGCCTTGTCCGGCTCCCACCCCTCCTGGGACGTGTGCTCCTGGACACAGCGGTAAAGGGTGCCGCCATACCGGCGGAGGTTGCCCACGGCGTAGTTGACGCCGGGCACCCACTCCGCAAAGAGGGTGGACTGTTCGGCAGCGGTCACGGCGTCAATCTGGCCGTTTTCCGCCAGCACCACAAAGGCGATGGCGGCGGCGTCCTCCCGCTGCTTGGCGTAGAGCTTGGCCTCATTGATGGCCTTGAGGCTATTCTGGGTGTATTCAACGCTCATTCAAAGGCACCTCCGATGCTGGAAATATAGCCGCCGGTGTCACTGCCCCCCCGGCTCACGTCCAGCTTGAAGTTGAACGCAAAGCCATTTGCGGCGGTCTTGTTCTCAAAGACATGGTTGGCTCCGCTCTTGATGTCCGCCGTGGCGTCCTCCCACACGGGGGCGGCGTCCTTGGCGTTGTTGGTGACCAGGACCTGGAGCACGGCGTCAACGGGCAGAGCGCCCACGATGTTGAGGACCATGACGGTGATGGCGTCATCGGCGTCCAGGGGCTCCGCCAGGGTGATGCTGGCGCTGATGACCTTTTTGGTAAAGGTCACAGTGTAGGGGGCGCTGTCCGCCTTGCCGTCATTGGCCACCACCTTGAGGGTGTGGGCCCCGTTGAGGATTTTCTGATAGTTGGCGGCGGTGACGGCCTGGAACGTGTTGGACTGGCCCAGGGTGGCCGTATAGGACCGCTGGAGCACGTTGTCCAGATACTCCTTGACCGTCACGGTGCCCCCGTCCGCATCGGTCACCTTGTAGGTCAGGGCAAAGCCCTCATTTTTGGTGCCCAGGTCCGTGCCGGAGGCCGTGTCACTGGTGATGACGGGATAGGCGTTATTGTCCACCGTGCGGGTGTCGCTGGTGACATAGGCGCTGGTGGCGTTCAGCGTGTCATAGGCCCGGACACGGTAGGCCACCGTATTCCACCCGGCGGTGATGGTGTCCGTAAAGGTCAGGGCGGAGCCCTTGTAGACCTGGGACCATGCGCCGCCGTTGACGCTCCGCTCCAGCTCATAGCCGCTGAGGTTGTCATCGCTGTCCGTGGCACGGGTCCAGGAGATGGGCAGGGTGGCCCCGCCCCGGACGGCGGCGGGCACCGTGATGGAGCCGGGGGCGGAGGGGGCCCGGTTGTTGACCACCGTGACATTGCTGCCGGTTTTCCAGCCGGAGTTAAGGCCCTCTGTGTCATAGGCCTTGACCCGGAACATGACGGAGGCGGTGCCAAAGGCCACGTTGTTGGTGGTGCTCCGGGCGCTGCCCTGGTAGACCTGGGCCCAGGTGGTGCCGCCGTTGGTGCTCCGCTCCACGACATAGCCCGCAAGGTTGCCCTCAGCGTCCGTGGACGCTCCCCAGCTCACGGTGATGTCCGTGCCGCCGTTGATGCTGGTGGGATAGCTGATACTGGAGGGGGTGCCGGGGGCGGTGTTGACGGACACAGAGCCGTCATCGCTGACATAGAGGGAGGAGGGGAGAGTGAAAGCGGGGCGGGACCCGCGGGTGCTGGAGCAGCCGCCGTCGTCGAGGCTGCCACCGGAGCCCAAGTTCCAGGCGCTGCCGGTGTAGTACGTGCTCGGGGAACGGGTCCACTGAGGATATGCGGAGCCATTCAGCTTTGCGATTTTCAGCAGATTGAGGACCGTGCTGGACAGCGCCGTGCCCTCAGCGTTCATGTAGGTGTGGGACTGGCCCAGCTCCGTGGCGGACAGCAGGAACACGGACCGCTGCAAGGTGGTCTTGCTGTTGTTCCCGTTGCCGGGAGTGTAGTAGATTTTGGTGGTGCCCATCGCCGTGCGGATGTTGGCGTCCAGCAGGTTCTTGTAGGTGCCGTTGAGCCAGGTGTCAATGGCGCTGCTGGCGTAGGCGTTGATGTTGGAGCTGTGCCACTGGCGCTGGTCATAACAGTCCTTGCGGACCACCAGCACCCGCCCGGCTCCGTTCAGCCCGCTTTCATAGTTCTGCTTGGCAATGTAAAACTCCACCAGCACGCCGTTTTCCTTGAGCTTGATGATGGAGCCCTCTGCCTTGCTGCCAAGGGTGACAGTTGCCATTAGATGACCTCCTTTAGAATGTTTTGCACACGGTCCCGCACTTGCTGGCGCAGGAGCCAGGTGTTGCCGTGAGCGGCGTGGGCATCCCACGCCTGCCAAGATTGCAGGATTTCCTCACGGGTGACCTGCCCCGTGGGGTAGTCCCGCTCCCACCGGCGGAGCTTGGACCGCATCCGCTTGACGCTGCTGTGCCGCAGCTTGCGGATGACCTTGCCGCTGTCCGTGAGGTAGGTGTGAAAGCCCAAAAAGTCAATCCCGTTGCGCAAGGGGAAAATCTGGGTTTTCTCATTGAGCTCCAGCCCCAGGCTGGCCATGTAGGCCTTGATTTCCCGGAGGCAAAATTGCAAATATTCCTTGTCCGGGTGGATGAGGAAAAAGTCATCCATATACCGGCCATACCAGCGGATGTGGAGCCGTTCTTTGACGAAGTGGTCAAAATCGTCCAGGAATAGCAGGGCAAAGAGCTGGCTGGTCTGATAGCCCAGGGGCAAGCCGTCTGAGCAGTCGATGTAAGTACAGAGCAGGTCATAAACAACAGGCTCAAGGTCCAGCTTTTGCAGCTTTTCCTTGAGCCTGTCATGGTCTATACTTGCAAAGAATTTGCGCACATCACACTTGAGGACCCAGCCCTCCGCCGTGCGGTATTTGTTCCAGTATTCCGTGAAAAAGCCCTTGAGGCGGTCCAGGCCGAAGTGGAGGCCCTTGCCCTTTTGGGATGCGTAGTTATCCAGGATAAAGCTGTGCGTGATGCGGTCATAGAGCAGATTGTCCACTATGGCGTGCTGGACCACTTTGTCCACAAACGCCGGAGCCTGCACCAGCCTTTTCTTGGGCTCGAAAACGTAGAACACACGGAAACGGCCCGGCCTATATATTTTCGTGCGGAGGATATAGACCAGGTTGATGATGCGCTCCAGCAGGTGGGCCTCGTAGTGGGCCGTGGCAGCTCTGGAGCGCTTGCCCCTCCGGGCGGCAAGATATGCGGCGTAGAGCACCGCAAAGGTGCAAATATCGGAAAATCTCAAGCGGGTGGCCTCCTGTCTTTGTACGGCTGGCCATCCTCTCATCATGCGCCGTTTAGGTGCCGGGTGACAGGACCAGCAGCCCCCTCCCGTTCAATGCCGGGCGGGCGGCATCGGCGCAATGTGTTTGCCTTGAAAAACTCAAGGCTGGATGTGACCTCCTTTGATGTGATGGATGGCGCTGTTTTCGGCTTTGGGCCTACTCAGTCCGGCCTTGACCATCAGAGCGGGGCGGGACCCGTTGGTGTTGGAGCAGTTGTTGTTGTTGAGGTTGCCATCGGAGTTCAAGTTCCAGGCGTTGTTGGTGTTGTTCGTGTTCGGGGAAAACGCAAAATATAGGTCACACCCAAATATAACAGCCTTTGGCTGGTATATCCGCTTTAGGGGCTCCGCTGCATGGCCTCCGCAATCTGCTGGGCCATTTGCGCCATCTGGGCAAGCTCCTGGGCCGCCTTGGCCTCCCGAAGTGCGGCGGCACGGGTGCCGTCATTCCTCCGCCAGTTAAAGGCCTTTTGCTTGACCGGGCGGACCATCTCCGCCCAGTAGTGGCATTGGTCCCCGGAAATGTACCCTTTCTTAAAGCTGAGGTTGATATACTGGAGCATGGTGTCACACTTGACCACCACAACGTCCAGGTCCCGCAGCCGCTCCTCATACTCCGTTTCAAAGAAACGGCCATCGGCGGAGATGCACTTTTCCAGGATGTCAGCGGCACAGTCCTCCAGCCGGGCGCACAGGTGGAACGTCTGGGATTTGGGGAAATGGGGCTTGCCGTCATCCTTGACCTTTTCGTAAAGCACCCGCTCCACAAGCTGGCAGTTTTCCATGACGTAGCCCTTGACCTGCCGGTATTCGGCCTCCTTGGCCTTGACCCGCTGGATGGTGTACTCCAGCAGGTCAAGGGCCAGAGGGATGATGTCATAATTGGGCATGGCTAAAACTCCACCCGCTGGTAGGTTTCATTCCACACGCCAGTCACCACCAGCCCGGTGAGGGCGGCAAAGGTCACGGTGAAAGAGTTGCCGGTGATGTTGGTGCCGTATTTCAGCTCCAGGACAGCCAGGCGGGCGTCAATGCCTCCCACCGTGTTCTGGAGTTCCGGGTGCACATCGGCAGCGTTGTCATGGGTTTCCACGGCGTCCGTGATGGCCTGCCGGATGTCCTCATGGGCGGCGGGGTCCGTGTTGTGCTCAGAAATAGCCCGCTCCAGGTCCTCCCGGCTCACCACGTCCAGGGCGGGGATGATGGTAAACTCCAGCACGGAGGCGTCCGCCACAACAATGTGCATGACCATGGTGAGCCGCCCGTCCACGCCGGTGGAGATGGCCACCTTTTCCGTGTCCGGGGTGTTGCAAATGGCGATGAGCTCACCGTCCTCACTGAAAAGCCCCATCTCACGGCAGACAAAATTGCCCACGCTGTCATCAATGACGATTTTGACATCCAGCATATTGGGCACGGCGGGATTTTGCACGGCAGACACGATGGGGCCCCGCCACAGCTCTGCCACCAGCTCCGTTTGGTCCACCGTGGGCACATAGTAGCCCCCACCACCGTCACCGGCGGCGGCCTGGGTGATTTTCAGCTTGGTGCCCGCCAGAACGCAGGCAGTGATGCGGGCGGCCCCCACGGCGGTGATTTTCGTGCCGTATCGTTTCTCAATATCAGGCATTTTTATTGCTCCTCCTTGTATGGGTAGATTTCAACGGTGGCGTGATACTCCAGCGGCCCGGCCATGCTGACACCGCCAGCGCTTTCCAGCTCATTGACCAGCATGGGCCACACGTCCATGTAGACGGACCGCTCCGTCATGGCCCCCATCTGCACGATGCCATCCGATTGCACAAAGGACACCATGAGCATCCACATATTAGAGGGACGGACCGCCAGCAGCAGGTCCATGATTTGCTCCGCAATGAGGGCGGCGTCCGGCAGGATGGTATAGTCAAGCTGGATGTGGATGGAGTAGTCCACGATGGCCACCTCATAGCCCTGGGGCCCGCACAGGCCTTGGAGCCAGTTCTTGAGCCAGGGGACCGTATAGGGCAGCTCCCGGTTCCACAGGGCTTTGACACGGGCCTTGCGGACCGCCAGCGTGTCCGTGTCCTTGGGGTGGATTTTTAGCTCCTGCTCCCACACGGACACCCCCCGCTCATCGGCGTCATCCAGGAATTGATTGGCCATCACCCGGTCAAGGCCGTCCCATGCAAGGGAGATTTCCGGCTCGTTGGCATCGTTGATGGCCTTAAATTCCGTAACATCCCGCAGCACCGGGGGCAGGTAGTTGATGAGCTTTCTATCCACTCACAGCCCCCCTCACCGGGATGCTGTCCGGGCCCAGCACCAGGTTTTCCTCTTTCCCGTTGATTTTCGTGCCGCCAATGTCCGTGACCATCGTGGGGCAGGCGGACAAAATACGGCTCTCAATCTGGGAAATGCGCACGGTCAAAAAATCGGAGCTGGACCATTGCCCGGTCAGCTCCGAAAAATAGGCGTCCAGAGCGCCCGTCACATAGCTCTGCACCGCCTCCCAGCTCCAGCCGGGGGCAAAGGTCAGGTTGAGGGTGACGTTGACGGGCTCCGGGGTCACGCCGGTCACATGGACCACATGGCCGATGGGGGCAAGCCCCAGGCCCTCCCCGGCGTTTTCCGTGGGGTCCACCGCCGTCTGCACCTCATCAATGAGGGTGTCGGTGGGGACGGTGTTGTTGGCGGCCAGCAGGACCAGCTTGACGGTGCCTCCAACGGTCAGCAGCTTGTCCTTGGCCGCTGTATATACGGCGGTCAGCCAGGCCGCCACAGCGGGCTCCAGGGCCCCCACAGAGGCCTCCAGCCAGGCTGTGACCTCATCGCCGGGGATGAGGGTGCTGGGCCTCAGCCCCTCATTCCAGACGGGGTGGACCTTGAGGGCGGCCACGCCGGGCATGGCAAGCACCTTTTCCTTGTAGTCCGCCTGGTTGCCGCCAAAGGCCTGGGATTGAAAGCTGTCCAGCACCCTTTGGCGGAAAGCCTCTGTTTCCTCATCGTCCTCACCGGGCACCAGCAGCTCCACCAGCTCCGCACGGGTCAGCCCGTTCACATACTCCACGGGGATGAGATGCCCGGTGTAGCCGTTGCCCAGGGCTCCGGCCTTTTCGCAGGTCACCTCATGGCTCACGGCGTCCTCTGTGTCAGCCTCCTCCATGCGGGCGGTCACCACAAAGTTGATGTCCTCGCAGGAGAAACGGGTGCCCAGCGGCACCTCAATGTTACACTCCGCCCGGAACACGGCGGGGCTGGCGGGCTTGGGGGCCATGTTGCGGTCAGAGGCCCGCTTGATGAGGTATTCCCTGGGGGCGGTCAGCAGGTAGGTGGCCTTAAAAACGAAGTCAAGCCCTATAAAGAGCTGGGCCAGCTCCGCCATGGAGGGAGCCACGCCGTTGAACACCATGGAGCCCTCCCGTTTGTCAATGTCATTGGACACACGGGAAAGAGCGCTTTTGACCAGCACCTCATAGGTGTTGTATTCAAACATCTACACCTCAACCTCCTTTGAAAAGTCTATCTCACCATAGATGGTGTAGACGGTGAAGTTGGCCAGGACCGTTTTTCTGCCCGTTTCAAAGCTCCAGTTGCCCACGCCGGTGATGCGGTCATCCTGCTCCAGCGCCTCCGTGATGCGGCGTTTCATCTCGCTCATGGCATAGTCCTTGGGCTTGCCTATGAGGTCCGAAAATTCGGAGCCGTAATTGCGGGAATAGATAGGGTAGGCGTAGCGCTCCGTATTCAAAATGAGATAGATGGCCTGATAAAGCGCATCCCGCTTGTCCGTCATGCCGCTCACCCGCTGCCGGTCAATGTCCAGCTTGTGGGTATATCCGGGCTGTTCGCCCATGACAAAGGTGATGAGGTCCAGGTCATCCCCCGTGGTGGGTAAAGTTGCCATTATTCTCTCGCCTCCCATCTGTCCAAAACAATGTATTTTTGCCCGCCGTCACAGCGCAGCAGGATGACCTTTTCCCCTACCTTGAGGGCGTTGTGCACTCGCCACTTTTTCCGGCCCTGGTATCGGTGCTTGTGGGCCGCAAAGGCCGGATAGCCGGAGCCGCCGCTTTCGTCCTCCGTGTAGTGCGGCCCCAGGCTTTTGCCCGTGCCCTCAATGGTGGACATCTCCACATTGAAGTCCCGCACGTTGTCGGTGAGGATGAGTTGGGGGTCGGTCAGGGTCTTTTTTTGGTCCACCTGGATTTTGAGCGGGGAGGCGGAGGTCACGGTGCCATAGCACACGGCCACAGGAGCCTCCGCCCGCACGGCCTCCACGGCGGCCTGCTTGACCGCCTTGACCAGCTCATTGATGTCAAGCGACAAATGTACCACCCCTCATTTTCAAGTCCATAAGGTGCACGCTCTCCTTGAAAGTGTGCTTGACCTGTTCCACCATGAGGTAGTTGGAGAGGTTGATGTCCCCCAGGCCCAGGGTCACCACCAGCAGCGTGCCCGCCCGGACCCGCACGTCCCCCAAAACGTCCTGGAGCTTGAGCGTCCGGGTCTTGGTGTTGTAGAGGTCCAGCAGGGCGTCCGCCATCGCCTTTGCGTTGGCGGTGCTGTCGATTTTTTCATAGTATTGCAGGACGCCCCACTGGTTGATGTGTGAGCCGTCCTGGGCAATGTAGATTTCCCGCTTGCCGGTGTCCTTGTTCTCATAGGACAGCTTGATTTTGTCATAGGTCTGGGAGGCAATGGAGCTTTTATAATCATAATCACCGGCGGTTTCATCGTCAATGACCATGCCCAGTTTCATACTCCCCAGCGCCTTGAGGGTCAGCTTTCCGGCGTCATCGAAAAGCACATACATCTTGCCGGTGGCCTTGAGGGTTTCGTCCAAGGCGTTTTGGATGATGTCAAAGAGGGTTTGGTTGTCCTCCACCCGGCTTGCAATCTTGTGGCCGGTGCCCTCCAAACTTCCAAGGTTGAGCTGGAAGTCATCCGCCACCATCTGGATGACCTCCGTGGCGGTTTTATCGGTGTAGACGTATGTGTCCTTATTCTTGAGGTAATAGAGCTGGTCATAGGCGGTGACCTTGATGACCTTGGGGTTGCTGCCCTTGCGGGATTTCTCAAAGACAAAGCCATAGAAAATGGGGGAGCCGTCCACGGAAAAACGGCAGGGGTCCCCCTCTTGAAAGCTCAGGCCGTCCGTCTTTACTACCTCAAAGGATAGTTTTCCGGGCTGTCCCTGGCGCTCCCACTCTATGGTCACGTCCTCCACCACGGCGGGAAACATCACTGTCCCATTGTGCTGGATAATCAGCTCATAGGTCATGGGATGGTGAGCACCTGCCCCGGATAGATTAAATTGGGATTGCTGATTTTGTCCGTGTTTGCGCTGGCAATCTTTGAGTATTCGGCCCCCTTGCCGTAATACTTGGCGGCGATGGCCCACAGGCTGTCACCGGCCTTGACCGTGTAGGTCTTGGCGGTGGGAGCCGTGCTGGCGTCCCGCTCTTTTTCCACCGTCACCGTGGCCGCCTGGCCGCTTTCGGCAGGCTGTTCCACAGTGGCGGTCTTGGTCCCGTAGGGCCTCCATTGCTTGAGGTTGACATCCACGGCCACGTCCAGGCCCTTGGTGGCGTCCTCCACGATGTTGTAGTCCTCCACGCTCACCCTCATGTTGGTGTCGTAGAGGGTCCGCCCATCCGGGGAGCACCGCACAAGGATGAATTGGGTGGGCTCCTTGGAGGTCTTGAGCCGTTCCAAGGTCCCCAGGTAGTAGTCCGGGGACCTGCCGGTCAGCATGGGGAAAACAAACGGCACCACAATCTCCGTGAGGCCCGGCGTGCGCAGGAAATTGATTTCACCCTCATTGAGTAGGATGAGGGTTTTGTTTTTGTTCTTGATTTTCACAGTCAGCTTGGCCGGGGTGGGCATTTGCACCCCGGCCAGATAACAGGCATAGCTCATGCGTGCACCCCCTCAGCGGCGGTGACCAGGGCCTCAGTAAAGCCGTCTGTCAGCTCCCGGATGACGCCATCCAGGTCTGCACCGCCGTCAATTTTGTTGGTCATGCCGGTCATGTCGATTTTGACCTCCGCCGTGGTGAAACGGTTGATGGCGTCACGCTCCGCAATGTCCCGCAGGTATTCCAGCTCCTCACCGCTCACCTCCAGGGACTTGGCCATGCTGCCAGTATTGTCGGAAATATCCCCCACGCCTTTACTCAGTTCATCATAGGGGACATATCCAGCTCCGCCCCCGCCAAGGTCATCTCCCATATTACTGGGGTCGGTGCTAAAACCGCTGAACAGACCGCCAACAGTGTCCTCAATGCCCTGGCCAAAGTTGTTACCGGCGGCCCAGGCGTCCCCGTATTCAATCCGCTGGATTTGATAATCGGAGGCGTCCAGCTTTTGCATCACCTCAACCTGTTCCCCCACGATTTCCTCCACCTTTGTGGCCACAGTATTGCGAAAACCGGCCACAGCGCCGGACATATCGGTGCCCAGCACAGTATCAATGAGGGATGCAGCGCTCTGAACGATACCCAGAATAAAGTCAAACATCCCCGCAAACAGGTTGATGATTGCCCCCACGGGGTCGTTGAACACGTTTGCAAAGAAGTTGGCGAAAGTGGCAATCAGGTTGTAAATTTCCACGCCGATGCTGATAACGAAATTGACCACACCCAGAATAAGGTTGAGGATAAAAGCACCCGCCACGGCAAAGGCCCCGCAGATAATCCCGGTAGCGGACAGGGATGTCCCCGCAAAATGGTTGACCGCCGCCACAGCCGCATAGAATACAGCGATAAGGGCAATGACAGCTATGACAATCCATGTAATGGGGCAGGCATAAAGAGCGGCGTTTAATCCGTACTGAGCTACCGTAGCGGAAAAAGTTGCACCTGTGCTCATAGCCAATGCCGCTGCATGGGCGTTTTCAGAGAAAGCGGCAGCGGTTGTTGCGGCGGTTTTGATACCCTCCGCAATCGCCAGAGCCAAAACGATACCCTGATAAATCCCCATAACGGTCACCACGCCCCAGACAATGGGCTCAATCCAGCTCCAGTTGTCCACAATAGCCGCCCCCAGTCCGAAAACGGCATCAAGCGCCACCGTTGCAACAGAGGCAATGACAGAAAAGGCTTGTAAAGCGCTGTCTGCCACCGTGCTGAATTGTTCGCTGTTCGCAATCCCGTTTAGCTTGGTGAGAACGGGGTCCAGGGCCGTGAGCGCCCGGTTTTGCATGGAGGTCCATATCTGCCCCCAGGTCATGGGCATACTCTCAAATTTGGCGTTGGTTTCGTCCGCCGCCGCAAAAAGGGCGTTTTTGACAACCTCAGCGGTAACAGCACCCTCCTGTGCGTATTGCTTGATGCTGCCCTCAGCGATGCCCATATAGCTCTCAATAGCCCTGGCAATTCCGGGGGCGTTCTCCAGAATGGAGTTTAGCTCCTCGCCCCGCAGGGCCCCGGCGGCCATAGCCTGGGTGAGCTGGAGCATGGCGGCACTCTGGCCTTGTGCGCTGGCCCCGCCGATGACAAACTGCTTATTGACCTGTTCCATAAAGGCAATGAGCTCATCGTTGCCGGAAAAGGCCGCCCCGGCGTTGGCCCCCATGCTGGCAATGGCGCTGGCAGTGTCCAGGTAGGCCGCACGGGAACGCTGGGCGGAGGCCATGATTTTGGCCTCCAGAGCCTCCACACTGCCGCCGTCATCCACGATGAGATTAAGCCGGGCCGTGTTGCTGGTCATTTGGTCTGATAGGTTAAAAAGCTGTTTCACGCCAAAAGCCGCCCCGGCGGCAGCGGCTATTTTCCCGATTTGGTTAGTCAAGCCGGTTGCGTGGCCCGTGCCGGTGAGGAGCCCTTTATTGAAACGGTCTTGATTTTGCGCTGCCTTGATATAGTAGCGTTCCATCTTGTCCATTTGCTCGTTGATTTGGCCAATCTCCGCATAAGTAGCCTGAAAGATGGCCGGGTCAAAGGCCTCCCCGGATGCCCGTTTCATATCCTCAAAAGAATGGATGGTAAAATCTAAAACGTGGGTAATTTTTTTCAAAATAGCGCTCATCCCATCGTTGAGCACCATTTGGGAGCGTATTGTTGCCAAGTTCTCACCTCCGGGGGGTATAAAAAGGTCACCCTCCCGCAATAGGAGGGTGACACGCTCATAAAGTTACTTGTTTTTTGGCTTGTGCTGCTATTGGGTGCTGCTGGCGGAATAGCGTGGCCATGTCTTTGCATTTGGGGGTATAGGTGGCGTCAAAGACCATTTGCGCCGAAGCGCCGTCCGCTCCAGTGTACTCCATCACCAAAAATGATGCGCTGTGCACCGTCCGTTTTTCTTTCGGCCTGCCTCCGATGATAGCGCCCGTGGGTCCTGCAATCAGTGCGCCCACAAACGCCCCGCCCATGCTGCTGGTGATTTTGGATTTCTCGTAAAACTCTCGCTGAATTGAGACATCCCGCACCCGCTCCATAGAAATGGAGTATTCCGTATCCGGGGTGTCAACCTCAATGCGGTCATCAAGGTAGTAGATTTGGCAGAGAGGGTTGGCGGGGCCAGAAATGCCAGCTATACAATCCACAGATACAAACGCACGAACACCCGGCCTTTCCATCTTTGCTTTTATTGCGGGGTCTAATTTGGGTTTTAGCAGCCCCATAATGGCATACCTCCTTGGCGGTGATACTACCATTTTAGGCTAATATGGTTCACGTTGTCAAGTATCAGAGCCCAAAAGATGTTATAACTTCACTTTCGCCTCCCGCCGAAAATATGGTATGCTCTCAGCAGGAGGTGATTACAATGGATTTTGGATTTTCCCAGGTTGAAATTATTTACATCTATGGGGAGTGCAAAAAGCAATTAAAAGCTCTGAACGATGCCAGGGCTGCCGGTGTCAGCAGCGGCCATAGCACAGAGAAGATGCTCCGCTCAATCATTCAGAAGATGGAGCGTTGCTGTCCTGCTCTCCGGCATCTACCTGATTAAACAGGTCGGGGATTTTTTGGGCTGTTTCCTCAGCCCATTCCGCCAGCGTCACAATCCTTGGCCGCAGCCCCTGCACAAGAGCGGCCAGCTCTTTGGGCGTCCCATAAATGCGTACTTCCACGCTGTCACCGTTTTCCTTTCTTGCGGGCCTTTGCTTTCAGCTCTGCCTCTTTTTTCTTTTCGGCCTCAATACGGGTCTTGATGGAGGCGATGACAAAGGCCCGCTCTTTCACGGGCAAGTTCATAAATTTGGACGGTTCCCAGCCAAACTTTTGCAGACAGAAATGGGCAAAGTTGGCCTCCGGGTCACCGTCCGCAATTAGTTTTTTGCCTCATCCACCAGCTCCGGCTCATCCTTAAAGCCGTTGACCTCAAAGACCTCCGTGATGTAGTCATCAAATTCCCCACCGATGAGCATAACCCCCACCAGCTGCTCCGGCGTGGCCACGCCCCAGCTGTCCTGGAGCTCCGCATTGGTCAGGTCCGGGAACACGGTACACGCCGCCGCCACCTTGGCCTGGAAAGTGTAGGTGTCAAGCTGTTGCGTATACTGGCCCTTTTTGCCAATTACGGGGACCTGCCGGATGCACCCGGAGCGGATGCGGGCGTACTCATCGGCGGAGATGCAGCGGATTTCCCACTCCACCGGCTTGCCGTCCTCCCCCACAAAGCGGGGGGAGGGGGCAAAGCAGGCGTTTTTGATTTCCGCCACATTGGGGCGCATAAATGCGGACAGGCTCTTACTCATGATGTTTTTCCTCCTTGTAGTCATGCCGCCCTATCACATATAGGACGGGTTGGTGTATTTCTCAGGACGGCTAAAGCTATCGCAAAAGCCCTCAATGGACTGCTCGATGAAGTCACCCTCAGCGTTGAACATGGACAGCAGCACGTCCCCGTCCAGCACGCAATCATTATAGATTTTCGTGCTCCGGCCCACGCTGCTGGCCTGGTCATCGTTGGAGGTCTGGATGGTGAAAGTGGGCATCACGCCGGTGCGGATAAACTGCTCAATCACGTCATCGAAAATCTCCGTGCACTTGTAGATGGTCATGGAAAAGGCCAGGACCACCGTGTCAGCCTTGTGGCCGACGACGATATTGCCCAGCCGGGGGACCTCCTTGGTGTTGACCTGGGCCTTGCCCTCAAAGTCCTTGGCCATCAGCATGGAGTAGCGTCTGCCGTCAATCGTGACAAAGCACTCCGCACGGTGGGCGCTTACAGCGTCCTTGGCGTTCATCATAGCTCCGTCAGGCATTTATTTCTCCTCCTTTACTGGATAATCACGCTCATGTAGAGCTGGGCCATAGCGTTGATGATGTTGAGGCCATTGACGGTGACCAGCACGGCCTTTTTCTTGTCACCCTGCTCACAGCTCACGGTGTCCGGGTCAAAGTTCTCCACCGCCCGGATGTCCTCAAGCTGCTTGATGTAGTGGGTGATGTCACCCCACAGGGCGGACCGCCCGGAGGCATCATTGGGCACGGTGCCCAGGTAGCGCTCATTGAACAGCACCGCCACGTCATTGGCGATTTGGTCACACACCCGCATGGTCTGATTGCTCTGGAAAACCTCCCCCTTGGTATCGGAGAGGGTCAGCAGGGTGTTGATGTCCTCCAGGACACGGGTGAGGCCGTTGACGTTGTGGAACATGAATTTACCCGCCTTGAGGGCCGCCGTGAGCTCCGCCTGCTTATAGTCCGTGTTCAGGGTGAGCTCCCCGTCATACTTGGCATTGGTCAGGGACTTGTTGACGGCCACGCCAGCATGGGCCCCGGTGGCCCAGTAGACCACAGCGTGCTCCTCCACATCCATGGAGGGGTGGGTGGCGCTGTTCCACACGCCGATGACGCCCTCATAGTCCACCGTGGAGGGTTTCCACGCAATGAGTTGGAATTTTGCGCCCACCTCATCCCGGACCCGCTGGCAGTAGGCGGCGTAGAGCTTGACGATGATGGGGTCAGCCGCCGGGCAGCACATGGCGTTAAAGGCATAGGCCTCAATCTTGTCCAAAAATGCCTGGTGGCTGTCCCCGGTGATGTTCGCCACGTCCTCCCCGCCGGTCAGGGGTGCCCCCGCCGTAGCCTCCAGCGTGAGGTCTTTCTTGAAGTCCACATAGTCATTGCCGGTCAGATCCTCCGCCTTGGTCACCGTCTGGAGGTCCACCTGGATGCCATCCAGATAGGTGCCAACGTCAAAGGCATCCGGGTCATCCACGTTGACCGCAATGACGATGGAGAGGTCATTGCCCCGGACGCCGGGGTACTTGGCGATGGCCAGCGCACAGGCCGCCTTTTTGGCTCCCAGCCCCAGCCGGTAGCAGTAGACGGTGGTGGCGTGCAGGAAAATCTCCCGCAGGGCCAGCATCTTGGGGTGGTCATAGGAGTAACCGAAAATGGCCTTGCTGTTTTTCTGAAATTCCCCGGAGGTAACAGCGAAAACCTCATTTTCCGGGCCCCAGCTCAGGACAAAGGGGGCCGCCGCATATCCACGGTCGGACAGTGTGGCGGAGGCCTTTGCAACGCTGGAAAAGTTGATATAGCTGCCCGGCAGGACCTTGTTCTGGACCAGCCAGGTGCCGCCTCCCAGTGCCATTATTTCACCGCTCCTTTCATGAATTTGTTGATGAGCGCATCCACCTCAGCCAAGGTGTAGGACTTGCCGCTCTCCAGCAGGACGCTCACCAGGTCCCGCCGGGCGGCGTAGCGCTGGGAGCTCATGACCTGCTCCCTGGTGTAAACGGCCTCCGGCGCAGTTCTGGCCGGAGCCGCCGCAGTTTCATTTTTTGCCATAGGGTCATCCCTCCTGTTCGATTTTTAGGGTTTCCATCATGATGTGCTCCTGGGGAACACGGACAAAATGGTCATAGGTGACAAGCACATGGAGCACCCCGCCGGTGATGGTCCACTCGCAGCTTGTGGCGTGCACCACATCCCCCTCCGGGGTGGTGATGCTCCCCAGGACCGCCGTGAGCCGGTCCGCCACGGCGTAGCACTCCGCATTGCCCCGCTTGGGGTAATAAATCACGTCCAGCGTGGGGCTCCGCCGGTAGCGGGACCCCACCTCCTGGGCGTGGCTGGCGGCGGGCATGGCCACGTTAAAGTCACCAGGCTTGAGCCCCTGCTTGACCTCACCGCCGTGGACCTGAACGGGGGCAGGAAAAGCGGCGTGGACCGCAAGGCTCACGCCGTCAAAGATGCTGTTAAAACTGATTTCAGACACGGAACACCTCCCGCAAAAGCGCCTCCAGCCTTTTCTCAATGTGCGCCGGGGCCAGGGACCTCAAATCCTGCTCTGATAGGGTGAGGAAATACTGCCCGGCCACCCATCCCTTGCCGCCGGGCGTGCGGTGGCCAAACTCCACATAGCTGGCATAATGGACGGGGTTGATGACTTCCACAAGGTAGCTGCCGCCCTGCTTTTTGATGGGCAGGGCTTGGGCATAGGCCTTGGCGTTGCTGTTCCCGCCACGGCTGGCGGCCTCCTGCTCCGTTCGGGCCGTCCAGCCCCGGCGCAGAGTGCCGCCTTTTTTGCCGCTGGGGGTCACCCGCTTGGTGTAGGTGTCCCCCTTTTTGTGGTGCTTACCGTCCCGCTTGACGGTCACGGTGACCTCCTTGGAGTAGTCCCCCACGGGGGTCCGGGGTATCACCAGGGCCAGCAGACGGGCCGCCAGCTCCTTGGACACGTCCCGGCAGAAATTCTCCAGGTCAGCGCTTTGGAGCCGGTCCAGGTTTTCCCGGAGCTTTTGGAGCTGCCTATAATCGCAGTTGCCCCATCTGGCCATTAGGCCCACCCCTCCCACAGCTCAAGCGGCACCTCCTGGTGGACGGTGTAGACCGCCGGGGTGCCGCTCCGCTCATAGTCACGGGTGACCTTGTTCTGTGTCACGGTGATTTTTGACCCCTCCGGGATGTCCACGGAGGGGTCAATGTAGAGCGTAACGGTTTGGACTGTCTTGGCGGCCTCCTCAGAGGGCTCCGTGGCGGTGACAGTCTTGTGGGAGATGCGGCAGGCCGCCCCCTCCACAAGCACCCGCTCAACGGGCTCCGTGCGGCCATTGGCCTCATTCAGCACACCCTCCCGCACGGTGACGGTGGCCTTGCCGGTCCAAAGGCGCTGGACCGCTGCCTTGTAGCGTTCAAGCGTCACCATTTCAACCTCCGAAAAGCCCCCAGGATTTTCTCCGATGGGTGGACCATGCTGTCCAGGGTGGCCAAAAAGCGCCCCTCCGGGCTGGAAACGCCGTCACTGGCCCCGGCAAAGGTGGCGGACACGTCCCCCTCCGTGATGCTCTTAACGGCGGTGGAAAAGTCCAGGCCCTCAATTTCCAGCCCCCCGGCGTTCAGCTTGTCTTGCAGGAATGAGCCCGCCACCATGTCCACCAGCGTGTAGATGAGGCCGTCCGGCACGTCCTTGTGGTGGATGCTGGCCAGGAGCGCCACCCGGCACTTGCTGGTCAGGTAGTCGATGGCGGGCTTGTCCTGTTCGGTGACCTGATACCCCAGCATGGCCAGCCGGGACACCACAGCCTCATACACGTCCACGGCTTACCCCTTGGACTTGATGCGGGCGATGGCGATGACCTTATCGTTGACGTAGGACCGCTCCGCCTCCGTAGCCTCGCCGGAGTGCACCAGGTCCCAGTTGGTCCCGTCCGCCAGCTCATCATCCGTGGGGGAGAGGCTGGCCTGCTTGGCCTTTTCGTAGGAGAGGCCAAAGGGGGCAAAGACCTTGCGCTGCCGGGTGTAAAGCGTATCCTGGCCGCCGTTGGTCTTGGGGTCACGGGCCATCTCATAGGGCACCTTGGCACCGATGTCCTCATAGTTGATGGTGCCCTCACCCAGCACATAGCTGGTGTAAACGGTGGAGCCGTCCTCCGCCTGCTCGGTGGGCATCCCGTCATCCACGATGACCAGCTTGCCGTTCCAGGTGTAGAGGGTCAGGTCACGGGTCACGCCCTCCTTGTCCGTGTACTTGAGGGCGGTGAGGAGGTTGAGGTTTTCCAGATTGGTGGACACAACGGAGTGCATGAAAATCATGGAAAACTTTTTCTTGTGGTCCCCGCAGGCCTGGGCGGTGGCACTGTTGAGGGTGGTGGCCTCCATGGGGCCGTCCACCTCATAGGTGTGCTTTTTCACAAACTCAGCGCCCTTGGTGCTGGTCATGGCGAACACGCCCCGGAGGATGGCCAGGAGGGTGTCCTGGTCAATGTCCTGCCAGTAATCCGCCACCTGCTTGGCCACGTTGTCCATGAAGTCCTGGCCGCCGGTGATGTCGTAGGAAAAATCCTTTTCCACCCACGCCTTGGCCCGGCCCACCACCACAACGCCCTGCTCAAAGGTCTTGGTGCTGGTGGCTGTGATGTCGGTCTGGCCGTCATAGTTCACGGCGTCCCCATCCAGCAGGCCCCGCATGGCCAGCCGGGCGTAGGCGGTGCCGTCCTGAGTGGTGAACACGGCCCGGATGTCCGGGTTGCCGGTCAGCACACGGCTCTTGCGCATCTCATTGAGGCGGGTGCGGGGGATGCGGTCCGCCCGATACTTGAAAGCCTGGGGATTAAAGCTCTTTGCGTCAAATTTCTCGTTAGGCATAATGCATCTTCCTTTCTGTTACTTCTTAGTAGTCTTGCGGGTGGTCTTTCCCTTGGGGGCCTCCGTGGCCGTCTGGGCGGGCTCCTGGGGCGGTTCAGCAGCGGGAGGGGTAGATGTACCCCCAGCCGCCTCAGCGCCGTCCTGGGGCCCCTCAGCGGGCTCTGTAGCCGCCGGATTGGCTCCGTTGCTTTCCACCAGACAGGCCGTGACCTCTCTGGTGACAGCCTCACCCAGCTCCTCCACGTCAATGCGGGCCATGACCTCCTTGGTGACGGCCTCCGCCAGCTCATCCAGCTTGATGCGGGCCATAACCTCCTGGGTCACCGCCTCACCCAGAGCGTCCACGTTGACGCCCCCAGCGGAGGGGACGGGGACGTTTTCGGCCATGTATTGCACAATAGCCTCCTGGGTGCGGGGCAGATCAGCGGCAGGGCGGCCAGTCAAACGGCTGGCCAGGTTGCGCAGGGCCTCCTCAAAGGAAACGGTGCGGGGCTTGACAATGTTTTTACTCATCTTGCACCTCTCAGTCCAGCTTGGCGTCCGGGTTGGCGGCCAGGTACTCAGCCAGTTCCGCATAGGACATCTCAGAGGGCTTTTTGCCCCCGCCGGGCTTTCCGCCACCATCGCCGCCCTCTCCGGGTTTCCAGCCCTCACGGGTCACGGAGCCAAAGAGGAAGTCCGTGGAGGTGTCCTTTTTCAGCGCCTCAATGCGTGCGGCCAGGGTGACGCTCTCCCCGGAGACTTTGGCGGTGACCTTGCCGTCCACGATCTTGGCATCCTTGAGGAAGTCCTCCAGCACAGCCTTGACGGCGGTGTTGTTCTTGGCCCCGGCGGCGGTGAGCTCCGCATCCACGGCGGCCATCAGCTTGACCTTGGCCAGCTCTTTCTCATAGTTGGCCTTGTCGGTCTTGGCCTGTTCCTCCATCTCCGTGATCTTCTTGGTCAGGGCCTCCGTGTCACCGGCGGACTTCTTCAGCTCGGAAAGCTGGGTGGCGTGGGTCTTGACCTGCTCCTCCAGCGTGCCCACCTTGGCCTCAGCCTCCTTGAGCTTTCCGCTAGTGGCGTTGAAGTCGGTGCGGGAGACAAAGCCCTTGCCGATCTCCTGAGACACGGCGGTGTCAATTTCGGGGGTGTACGCATCCCCCAGGATAGTCTTGAGCCATTCAAGCATGATTTTTTTTACCTCCTTAGTTTGTTCTGCTGTCCTTTTTAGTCCGGCCAGTCCCGGTATTGCAGGGCCCTTTTTATAGTCCGCCGGGCCGGGCGGTGATGGGTATGAAAAAAGCACCGTGCATTTTCAGCACGATGCTCTAATCATCAATAAAGCAGCTCCGGGTCAAATTCCAGCTCCGGCCAGAGCTCTTTGAGCGGCTTGCCGCTCTTGAGGTCACGCCGCACCTGGTCAGCGGTGGCCCCGTCCGGGGGCGTGTAGGCCGTGTCCTCATCATCCGGGGCATACATCAGACGGACCCCAGGCTCCTCCCCGCCGAAACGCCCCCCAAACTTGGCGGTGTACTCAGCGGCAGCCTTTTGGAGCGTCTGGTCCTTTGCAAACTTAGGATAGGTCATCATATCACTCCATTCAAAAGTTTTTCAAATTCGGCCAGAGCCGTGGGAAAGTATTTTTGCATCAGGGCGTATTTATCAGCACTAAATTGTGCCTCATACATATGGGCAAAAGCCTCTTTTTCCACGGCTCCCGGCAGTTTCCAATATCGCTTGTTCCAGTGGCCATAACTGCCCACGCACCTGTTGCCGGACATCCCGCCGAACAGGTCAGAAATAGCGTTATAGAGCGGCCCCTGGATTTCTTGAGACACCACCAGATAGGCCTCCGTCTTTTTGATGCCATACTGTTTCATGGCCGCCTTGATATATGCGGCGTAGTCACCCCGCAGGGCGTTCCCAAAGTCCGGGGTGAGCGTGGACGTGTAGCCAGGCCCAGAGCAGGAAAGAAAATCAATATAGTGCCCGTGTTCATGAAAGAACGTAGTGCCCAGGCCCCTTGGGTTGATGGCGTCCTCCGCAAAATTCATGTTGACCTTTTGGGTCACAGGGCTAAAATGTGCGCCCTTGGTGTAGGCTCCGTCTGCCACAGAGCTGGAGGTCACATACTTGGAGAAAGCGCTTTGTGCGGTGGGTGTGCCAGTAGCAAAGCGGTTTTCCAGGCCGTCTTGATAGCTCTGGGTCATGCTGTTCATGCCTTGGACGGCTCCAGAAAAATGCTGCTGGGCCGGTGTTATTGTACCACCGGCGGAGCCTGTTGGCAACGGACCCTGGACAAACTGCTGCCGCCAGTCCTCAAAGCTCATGTCCGCCGGGACTTTGCGGGTGGTGCCGTCCGGGTTACGGGTCCACCGCTCACCCACTTTGGCCATGTCCTCAAAGTAGGGGCAGGTGCAACACCGGCACCAAGGATGGAATGGGGGAGCCGTGAGGCCCACCTGATAGTCCGACATTTTGAAAACCTTGCCGTCCAGCGCTCCACACAGCTCACAGGTGTCCCGGTCAAAGGAGGCCACGATCTTGTAGCGCTCCACGCCCAGCTCCCCATAGCAGTCTTTTTGGGCGGCGCTGGAGAAATAGGCGCTTTCCGTCATCACCAGGCGGCCCGCTTTGCCCTTTGATACGTTGAATTGGTGGGCAATAGCATCAATGGCCCGGTCAGGAGCCTCCCCCCGTATGATCATCTGAGTGAGCTGGGTGTTGACGCTGTTCACCAGGTCCCGCTTGTTCGTCCAGCAGCGGTCCCGGAAAGTCTGGCCGTCTACCGTCCAGGGGCGGGAAAGCACCTTTGTGATGGTGTTTTCGTTGATAGCGTGCATGGTCCAGCCCACGCCAAGGCCCCGCTGGACCTCAAAGGCGGTATGGTAGTAGCTGCCCACATACATCTGCCGGGCGGCGGCGTCCACAAAGTCAAGCTGATTGGCATATAGGGCCTCAGCCTGTTGCTGGATTTGCAGCTTTAGGGTCTCCAGCCGGGAAATATGCACCTTTGCGCTGGCGTTTTCAAGCTGCTTTATCCAGGCCCCGTCAAGAGCGTTTTGCTGGCCATAGGCGATGTACTCCCCCAGCGTCCAGCGAAACTCCGCCAGCTCCCCGCTGTTGAGGAGCCGCTTGGCGTCCGCCAGGGTGATTTGATTGTTGACGGCAAAGCGCTGATACCATGCGGCGATCTGTTTCTCAATCTCCACCTGGGCAGCGGCAAACTGGGCCTCAAGGTTTTCCACATAGGCAAAGGACTGGTCCTGGAGGGCGTCCTCCATGTTCTTGAAACGCTGGGCCCAGTAGTCCGCATTACTCTGTCTGGCCATCGCCCTCACCGTCCTTTATGGGCGGGTCCTGCTGGCCTGAGCCGCCGGGCTTATTCCCCCTGCCCCGGTTATTCTCAAAAGCGGCACGGTAGGGGTCAGCGGCCTCCTCCTCTTTTTCGTCCTTGATGCGCTGGAGCTCCTGCTCCGGGTCAGTGACCCAGGGGTGCATCTTCACGATAGTCTCATTGGACAGGATGCCCACGGAGTTGCGGCAGTTGTTGATTGCCTCCGTTTCATTGATGAGCACGTCCCGGTCAAAGATCACCTTGACCTCCGTGCCGTCAAAGCTGCCCCTGCCGGTGTTGGCCAGGTGCCGGTTGACAAACCACAGCAGCTCCTCCATGGAGGCTTGAAACTCCATTTCAATGCCGTTGGCATCCAGGTCAATGTCAGAATACATGGATTGTATATTCATCTGATTAGGATTGCCGCCCATGCGCTCATCTTTGGCGTCATAGCCTCTGGCGTTCTCAATGATGGCGTCCTTGAGCAGAGCCAGCAGCACCTTGTAGTTTTCGGCGTTCACCTCCAGGGTCAGCGCTTGCACACCGCCCTCACAGCCCTCAAAGGAGCGCACCTTGATGACCCCATAGGTGGCCAGGTTTTTGCGCAAGGTGCCAAGGTTTTCCCCCTCATAGTTCTTGATGACCAAAATGGTGGTGTGGATGTCCTCCTCCATCTGATTGGCGAAGTTGGAAAGCACGTCATTGTAGGCATCCTGGAGACACTTGACACGGGAGAGGAGGGGCAGCTCATGGTGGGAGCTCTTAAAGCAGATCAGGGGGATGCGCTCCCAGTTGTAGGGCGTCACCTTGCCGGTGTCCTGCTCCACCTCCGTGATATAGGGGCCAGAATTGGCGTCCGGGTCCGGCTCCAGCGTGCCGTCATCCTTGCGGATAAAGCAATCCACGCCCCCGCCGTGCATGACCTCCACCTTGACCACCGTTTTGGCCTGTTCGTTTTCGTCATACTCCAGCACGGCGTAGACGTGGACCGCCGCATCCAGGACGGTGTGGTCAGCGTCCGCCCAAAATGGCAGGACCTCATCCGCCGGGAAACGCTTAAAAGCCAGCTCCCCGCCCTCATAGTAGGGGTAAAGCCAGGCCTTGCCGCCTATCCAGGCCCCCTCGCCAACATTGTGCATGACCCGGCGAAAACGGGCCCCCAGAACAGTGGCCAGGGCCGCCGCATAGGCTTTATTTTCCGTATCAAGCGAAAAAGGACGGCCAAAAGAATAATTGGTCTTTTGGTCCACCATCTTGGAATACTGATTATTTACCAGGCAATTATTGGGCAGGTGCTCCAGCACCACCGGCTTGCCGTCATCGTCCAAAGCAATACGCTTGCGGTGAGCTGCCGCCTGGTCCCCGTCATAGTAGGCCTCACCCGCAATCTGGCGCTGGCGCTCTTTGGAGGCCAGCCATGCGGTAATCTCCAGCTCCAGAAAGCGCTTGTCCGTCATGCCCCGGCGGAAACTGGTGCCGGTTCTAAAAATGCAGTCATCCCTCAAATTCAGCGTTACCACAGATGTCACCTCACAGACATCCCGCCCGCTGCCAGGCGGCGTATAGTTTCGGCCCCTGTATGGCCATCCAGTCCACCAGCTCCTCACAGGTGGGCCAGCAGTCCACGCCCAGGCCGTTGACACTCAGCCCGCTCTCATACAGAAAAGCGTGGGTGAGCTCATGCCTCATGCACTTGCGCATATAGGCATCCAGGTCTTTCTTGCTCCCAGGCTCCCGGCGTTCTGCCGCCGTGAATTTGCGGACCACACAGAGCTTGACGCTGGTGTCACAGTAGCCGTCACACTCCTCAAGCTCCTTGTCTTTGGCCTTTGTCCGATATTCCAGGGCATAGGGCACGCCCAAAACAGAAACACGCATAAAAGCACCCCGCTAAAAACTGATAAGGGCCGGAGCCCAGGCTTTGTTGACAAAATAGCGCACATCGTCCATGGAGTGGTCATTTTCCTTGACAGGCCTGTCACCGCCTATGGCCTTTTCATCCCAGCGGTAGAGGCCAAACTCCCGGATGCAGTCAGTACACCCGTCACAGATCAGCAGGTCCCCAGCCTTGAGGTGGGTGGACACGTTGCGGATGCCGTCCAGCACGGCGTTGGAGGCCTTGATGTCATAAAAGCGCCCATGCCGCCGGATAGTCTCCAGGAAAGAGGCGGCGGACGGGTCCACGATCACCCCGGCAATGGGCAGGTCATCGGCCAGCTTTTCAAGCTCCGCATAATACTCCTCATCCGTGAGCTGGCGGCCCTCTTTGCGGCTGTCGTAATAATACTCACGCATCCTGTACCACACGCCGCATGAACGGCCCCACAGTCCCATGCTGGTGGGGTTTCTGGTGCCGTAGTCGATGGAAATATAATACTTGTCATATGGCCGGGGCACAGAGGGGACAATGTGAAAATCCTTGTTAAACATGGTATAGATCAGGCCCTCAGCCACCACCCACAGCCCCAGAATATAGCGCTGATAGAACACCCCGGAGTATTGATTTTCGTACCTTGCCTTGGTGCGGGCGGAGAGGCTGAGGTTGTCATCCATGGTGAAATGCAGGTGGAGCATTTTGCGCTTTCTGGCCTTGAGCACCCAGCCCTGATAAAACCAGTGGGAGGGGCCCTCCGGGTTGCAGTTAAACCAAAACTTGGAGCCCTCCACAGAGCACCGGCTGGTGGCCTGATTGACAAAGCTCTCCGGCATCAGGGCCACCTCATCCAGCAGGATGCCCGCCAGGGTGATGCCTTGAATGAGGGCGGCGCTGCTTTCGTCCTTGCCGCCGAACAAGTAAAAATTGTTGCTCCGCCCGGCGGCGCTCACCACGATCTTGTTTTCCGTGCGGTGCTCTTTGAACGAAAACACCCCGGCCAGCCAGGTGGACAGGTTGGAGGTCACGTTGCGGCGCAAGCTCTCAATGGTCTTGCCACAAAGGGCAAAATTCTGGCCTGTAAAGCGTGACATGGCCCACATGATAAAGCCCACGGTCATGGCCACCGTCTTGCCGGAACGGATGGAGCCGTCACAGATAATGCCGTCATAGGCCTCAAAGCCCGGCCTATTCCACCACGTCATCGCCAGGTTCTGCCGGGGGCTCAATTTCTGGTATTGCATTGGTGTCTATTTCCTCCCGTGTGCTCTGTTCGATGACCTCAAAGATGTTGTTTTCCTCAGCGGCGGCAGCGCTGCCGCCGGTGGCGAACACGCCCAGGTGTTTGCCCAGCAGCTCCAGGGCCCTCACCTTGTCATGCAGCTTTATCTCAATGCCCAGTTGGCTGTACTTGATACCGGCAATGGCAGGGAGCTTGTTCTTTGGCACCTCACTGGTGGCCTTTACGCAAAGGAGCCCGGCCCCGGTGACCGTTACAAAATCCGTTCCGTTGGCAAAAGCGATGGACGCCAGCTCCTGCAACACCGCCTCCTGGGTGATTTCCAGCTTTCCCCTCAGCTTGTCCCGGCGTGCTTGAATGGCCGCAGAAACGTGAGTTTTATTGAGTAGTTCAATCGCTATCCTGGACGCACTCTTTTCACTGTACCCCGCCCGTTTGGCGGCGGCGGTGGCGTTGAGGTCCACCAGGTACTCATCCACAAACCGCTCCTGCTTTGGTGTCAGCTTGGCCATTCTCACCACCCCAAATCAAAATAAATGACAGCGGCAAGGGTCCGGGTTTCATCTTCCATCACCTTGCCGCCGTCAACCAAGGAGGTGCTGCACCTTGAGGCATACACCCGCTTATACAGAATACCACAGACAAAGCGGACAAAACGGACAAATTGAATTTTGTTACACATTCGCCCCCGTGTCACCGTTCCAGATAGCGTTTCACGGCCTTGCGGCATCCGTCCTCCGTGTTCCCTCCGCCGATGCAGGCTGCCACCTGCCGCCAGGGCAATCCGCTGATAAAGCGATAGGTGAACACCTGCCGGAGAAAACTGTCATCAATGCCCGCTATGTAACGCTCCAAACGGCTCCGCTCATAAAGGCATTGCTGGTGCTTGGCCTCAATGATGCCCCGCAGGTCAGCGATTTCCGCCGCACATTCCCCCACCTTGTCCACCACGCCGGTGCCGTGAGGCATCCCGGTGATGACCTGAGCCCCCGGCAGGGCCCTGGCCTCAAGCTCACGGAGGCGGCGCTGGTCCATTTCAATCTCCCGGTTGAGATAGTAAAGCTGGGACAGCTCCTTTAGGGTCATTCCTCCGCCTCCTCACCTTTCCAGACAGGCTTGCACTCACCCGTGCCGAAAGTGCACTTGCAGGCGCACACCTTGCAGGCATCGCCGCCCGCCATGACAAAATGCAGGTCATCAAGGGCCCGGCGGAGCATGGCGTTGACGCCACCCAGCTTGTCCTCAGCGATGTGGGCCCGCTCCACGGCCTGCTGGATGTCCTGGGCGGACGGCGCAGACGCCAGCCGCTCCTCCAGTTGGTCAGCCCTCAGCAGGTCCGCCTCATGCTGGACGGTCAGCCGGGCGTTTTCCCGGATGAGCTCATCGGTGAAAATCGTTTCCTTATCCATCACAATACTGCTCATTTTGTTGTTTCCTCCTTGATTTTCTTAATTCTGGCCTTTAGGGCCCGCATGACCGCCTCATGGGTGTCCGCCCGGTCCCGTATCGTTTCCATGACATCCTCATCCTCGCAGTCCTGGACCACCAGGTAATGCACGAAAACCTTGTCAAAGGGGGAGCCCTGGCGGTATAGGCGGCAATTTCCCTGGTCATTCAGTTCAAAGGACCAGTTGAGGCCATACCACACCACATGACGGCCCCCGGCCTGGAGATTTAGACCATAGGCGCAGCTTGCCGGGTGCACCAGCAGCACGTCCACCTCCCCGTTGTTCCAGGCGTCCTCATCCTCCGTGCCCTTGTAGACCCTCACCCGCAGCTTGTCCCGGCGGCCCTTGTTGTACCTCTCCAGCCGCTCCAGGATGCGGTCCTTGTCGTGCTGGTAGCCGTAGAACGTCAAACAATGCTCCCCGTCAAACTGCTCCAGCAGCTCCACATAGGCGTCCAGCTTGCAATCATGGACCGGGACCACCTTGCCATCGTTGTTGTAGACGGCCCCGTTGCAATACTGCAAAAGTTTCCCCACCAGCACCCCAGCGGTGCCCGCCGTGATGATGTCCTCATCCACCTCCAGCAGCAGGTCTCGCTCAAATTGGTCATAGTCCCGCTTGGCCTTGGCATCCAGCATCACCGGGATTTCATGCTGGATGAAGTCCGGCAGTTGCAGGTAGTCCTCCGCTTTCATGGAAATGCAGATGTCAGAAATGGCCGCCAGCACGGCGCTCTCCGCTCCGTCCTTGGCCTTGTAGCTGAAAATCTGGGTCCGGCTCCGCTGGTCCGGGTCAAAGTATCGCTCCCGGTAGGCGCTCAGGGTAGGCCCCAGACGCTCACCACCGTCCAGGAGATACACCTGGGCCCACAGGTCAATGAGGCCCTTGGAGGACGGCGTGCCGGTCAGCAGGACCATCCGCTTGATGAAACGGCGGACTCGCCGCATGGCCTTAAAGCGCTTGCTCTGGGAGTTCTTAAAGCTGGTACTCTCATCCAGGACCACCATGTCAAAGGGCCAGGCCTGCTGGTAGTAGTCCACCAGCCACTCCACATTTTCCCGGTTGATAATATACACGTCCGCCGGTGTGTTGAGGGCCTTGATGCGCTTTTTGGTGGACCCCAGCACCACGGAGATGCGGAGGTGCTGGAGGTGGTCCCACTTGGCGGCCTCTTTGCTCCAGGTGGCCTCCGCCACCTTTTTAGGGGCCACCACCAGCACCCGGCTCACCTGCCAGCGGAAATACTTGAGAATGTTGACAGAGGTGAGGGTGATGACGGTTTTGCCCAGGCCTGGCCGGAGGAACAGCCCCACGGCGGGGTCCTCCACCACCCGCTGGATGCAATAGGCTTGATACTCATGCGGTGTGTACTTCACAGCCGGGCCTCCATTTCCAGGATAAAGGCGTCCACGCCCGGCTTGGTATCAATCCGCCGGACCTCAAAGCCCAAGGCGGCGATCATCCCGCAGACGTACTCTTGCAGCTTTCTCAGGTTTTTGCCGGGGGCCTTTGTCTCCACAAAGGTGATCTTTCCGCCCGGCAATAACACCACCCTGTCCGGCACCCCATTCAATCCGGGGCTCACAAATTTTAGCGCCATGCCTCCCAGTCTTTTCTTGACCTGTTCCCGCAAGTAGCGCTCCACTTCTTTTTCCAGCATTTTGACCTCTCCTTTTAGCCTGTAACATTTAACAATTTTCCTATTCTTTTATGCGTATTAGGCGGATTAGGCGGTTTATATACTCTCTAAATCCTCTATTTTTCAATCAATAGAAAATAAATGTTACAATGTTACAAAATCCTTGAAAGCCTTGCGGCGCAACGGTTTCAGCCGTAACATTTACTGTAACATTGCCTGTAACCTGTTACAAAATGCCTGTAACATTCAAGGGGTCAATGTTACACCAATGTTACAGGCAATGTTACACGGTTTTCTCAAAGCCCCTTTGCACCCCGCAGTAGCCAAAGCGCATTGTTTTCTCCGCTTTCTGCCAGTCCGCACAGGCCTCAATGATGCCGTTGATCTCCGCCGTGTCAATGTAGCGGATGTCCTTTTGTTTGCCGTCCAGGGCCTCACACCACACCTCCAAGGCACACACCTTGTCACGGTCCACCAGCTTGAGGTCACCCTGCACAGCGCCCGCCCAGAACATCCGGCGGCGGTCCAGCGGCCACTTGGCCCAGTCGCTTGGCACCTGCTTTGCAAGGAAGTCCAGGACGATGCCCTCACGGGTGCTGACTTCCCGGTGCTCCTCCTGCTTGATCTTGGCGGCCTCCTCCAGTTCACCACGCAGGTATAGGGGCTCACCCAGCCGCCAGCGGACCACGGCCTCCGCCCATATCTGGTCTATCTCTCCCGCCAGATCAGCCCACACGCTCTTGGTCACAGGCTCAATGCCAACATCCACCGGCCAAAAGCGCCGGTTGCCGGTCCTGTCCTGCAAAAAGTCCTTGGTGTTGGTGGTGCCGAAAAAGACACAGCACCGTGGCAGCTCCTTGACGTGGCGGCCATAGGCGGCCCGAAAGCGGTCCGTGCGTAAACTCAAAAACTGCTTGATGCGGGCCACGTCCGTGCGCCGGAAAGCGTCAAGCTCTGATATTTCCACCAGCCACACGCCCTGCAAGAGCTCAGAGGCCTCTTTGCCCTCAAAGGTGCGGATGCTGTCGTTAAACCATCCCCGGCTCATCTTGTCCAGCAGGGTGCTCTTGCCAAGGCCCTGGGGCCCGGCCAAAATCAGCATATTGTCATACTTGCTGCCGGGCATCATGGCACGGGTCACGGCGGCGGTGAAAGCCTTGCGGGTCACCGCTCTGGTGTATGGGGTATCAGCGGCCCCCAGGTAGTCGATAAAAAGGGTGTCAAGCCTGGGCACGCCGTCCCACTGGAGGCCGCCCAAAAAGTCCTGTATCTCATTAAAAGCGTGGGCGGTGGAGTGGAGGGAGAGGGCCCCGTCAATCTTGCCGTTGCCGGTGATATGGTGGTATCGTTCCATGTACCAGTAAAGGCCCTCATTGTCATTGTCATCCCACAGGCGGCGCACCGTGCGGGTGTCCCAAGGCAGGGGCCCCAGGACCTCACCACGGCCCGCAAAGCGGTTGAGGGCAAACTTGCCCTTGAGCAGCGGGTCATGCTCCAGAATAATCCACACGTTGTCAATGGTGGCTTTTGGGAGCCCCGTCTGGGTGTTCAAGGCCAGCAGGGTCATCCAGTTGGCGGGGTCCTCATCATTGTCCCCGGCCACGCCCTCAAAGTCCTGCACGGCCTCCTGGTAGCGCTCCTGGCTCATGAGGGCGGCCACACCGGCGTCCTGCACGGCCAGCTCACACATGGCCACATAGGAGGGCAGGCGGTTGGTGGGCGTCCCCGGCTGGGCCTCATCGTCCTTGTCCCCAAAGCGATGCAGGCGCACAAGGTCAAAGGCGTTGACCAGCCGGTTGGAGCAGGGGTCCGTGGCGTGGTGGCTATACAGAAATTTGCCGTTGTCATAGACCACGGCCCCGCCGGTGGTGGAGCCGCCCAGGTAGGTGTAGCGGCCCGGCATATTGTCCACGGGCTCATACATTCCGGGGATGAGCTCATCCATGGCCCGGAAAACGTCATAGGTGCGGCAGAAAGCCCCCACCACGCCCTTTTTGCCCTCCGGGTCACCCTGCTTGACGGCCAGCTTGGGGAGGCTCACAGCGCCCGGCACTTGCGGCCAGAGGGCACAGTCACGCCAGTCCTCATATTTGGCCAGCAGGCCATTGGCGGAGATGAGGGGCCGGTCCTGCCAGAGATAAATATATTGGCTGTCAGCGCAGCAGGAGGGCCAGTACATGAGCCGGGACACCTCAAAGGTGGTGGGGTCCATGAGCTCCATGCCTATAAACTCCGCCGCTTTGCGGGCCAGGGGCTCATACTCGTCCGCTGACACGGTACGGTCAAGGGGCAGCAGGACCCGGAGCCGGGGGGCCGCCGGGCTGTGTTTCCGGGTGGAATAGATGCAATAGCCGCAGCCCAGGCCATCCACCCGGCGCAGTACGTCCTCCGTGCCGCCGGCGGGGATGTTGTCCAGGTCCAGGGTCAGGATGTCCCGCCCGGTCACGGCGTTGGCCTTGCGGCGGGGGCCGGAGAGGGTCCCCGCCATAAAGCCGCCCACGTCCTTGAGGTCATCCTGCTGGGCCTTTTTCATATTCAGATATTCCGCCAGGGGCTCCGTGCCTCTGGCCGGGGTCCGGAGCCGGGCCCACAGCTCAGAAATGAGCATGGTCTGGGGCGTCCAGTTCATGGCCCGCCGGTTGTTTCCGGCGGAGATTGTTATTTTGCGTTCATATTGCATGGCGGATGTGCTCCTTTTCCTGTTTACGGCATCCTCACAGCCCGGTCATCCCAGTATTCGGTGGCCCCCACCTTGCGGGGCCCGGTGCCATAGGCCTCAATCCAGTCCGGCAGGCTCTCATTGATGGCGTCAAAGGTCAGGCCCCACTCCCGGCACGCCTGCACGGCGGCCCGGAGCAGCAGGCCCTCCCGACAGGTCCAGAGGATGAGCCCGGCCCCGGCGGCCTGCCGCTCCTTGGCCTTGGCAATCACGGCCCAGTTAGGGGCTCCGATGTCAGGGAATTTGTTCACGCACAGGCAGCCGTCAAAGTCAATGGCGATGGCGTCCCTCATCGAAAACACCTCCCGGTCTTTTTGTCCCGGAGCTCAATGCGGGCCAGCAGCTCAAAGCCGCTCTCCGCTATGATATACTTGAGGACTTTGATGAGGAAATTGACCTTGCCATCCAGGGCCTCCTCCTCACGGACGATGGGCTTTAATGCGTGGTAGGCCGTGGGGTCCGGGTAGCCACTGGCGTTGAGAAAAGGGTTTTTGTTGTCAGGCATTTTGGGCCTCCTTGGCAGCTCTCTGGGCCCACTTCACGCCGGGGTCCTTATCAGTGAGGACCCGCCCGCTGGCGCACTTGACGCATTTGATGCGCCAGTGTCCGGCGTGGCGTTCAAAGTGGCCATAGCCGGGCGGGGTCCAGGCTCCGCAGCAGTAGCAGGTGCCGGGGTATTTGTTTCTTGCCATTTGGGTCACCTCTTTGCGATTTCTTCAAAAATAATGGTTTTGGGCAGGATGCCCTTGCACACATAGACGCTGCTGAACGGAGGATTTAGGGAGGGGGCGGGGTCCTCATAACTCTTGAAATAGGCCACCCGGCGGTTGAAATACATGATTTCAAAGTCGTGCGCTCTGAACATTTCAAACCGCCGCTGGCTTTCAAAGAGGCCCACCACCCCCACCAGCATGGCAAAGGGCTTGCCCAGGTCAAAAAGCCGCTCCAGCACCTCTCCCTTGAGGGAATAGGGTGGGTTGCTGATTATGTAGTCACAGGCCGGGGGCTCCGTGGAAAAGAAGTCCTTGCCGGTGGAGAGGTGCGTGGCGGTCACCTGGTAGCCAAACAAGCGGAAAATCCGCACGAAAAGGCTTTCCTCCGTGTCAAACGGGCACCATATAGAGACGGGCCGGTCTGAGTAAGGGGGGGGGGGAGATGTCGGAGCAGAGGGGTGATTGCATAGGCCGGGGTGTAAAACTCATCATTTTTGCTGTTGGCCACCTCCGCCACCTTAAAGCCGCTCACTTGCCCCTCCGGCAGCGTCCGGCGTCCTCATTAGGCACCCAGTCCTCCACCACGATGACCGGCTCACCGGGCCCCTTGTCACAGATAAAGTCACCCTCCCCGATGTAGACACAGTGGTCACACATCCGGGGCTTGTCCCGGTGCTGGTATTTCTTGCGTTTTTTCATGGTCTGCATCTTCTTTCTTAAAGCGTTCTTCAAGGTCAAAAACGCTATTTCTGGATGTAAATTTAATAGGTGAGATAGCCTGGAGCTTTCGCAGCTCCTCCCATAATTCTGGATAATTCCTCCAAAGGTCCCGCATTTCATCAAGGCGGGCATTGTGGCAAAACCAGCAGCCACTCCTTTTTTGCGTTTTGTATATGGGAGAAAGCAGGTAGTGCTCTTGGCACATTTTGAAAGCCATTTCCTCCGTGATGCCGAAGTCAGCCAGAGGGGCGGAGGCGTTATTGGTTTTCAGAACACGTTCCAACCGGGTGGGTTCGTCCGCTGCAATGCCCACATACTCATGCACCGTGTCAGGCAGGCCCCTCTCATAATCCCGTAACGGTTTCATCTTTAGCTCACTGTTGCACCACGGGCCAAGTCGCAACGGAAAGCCCCTCGGCTCTCCAATGTGCTTGCCTTTTGTGTTCGGTCTGGCAAGCCGCTCTTTATAATTGGTCTTTGCCCTCAGCACCGTCACCTTGAGGCCGTACACCAGCTCCAAGATGGGGACGGCCTTATTGTGGATAAAATCAGCGTGTTCCGGGTATTCGCCGCTTGTGGTGTCATCAAACATGACCTCACGATAGACCACCTCATCCAGCGGCAGGCCGTGCTCAATAATGGTGAGTATCATGGCCAGGCTATCCTTGCCGAAAGAGCATGATGCAATGTATTTCATGGGTGCCTCCCCGGCCCCACCACCGCTGCTGGCGGGGGGGGGCTTGTCATTTCATGGGTTTATGTCTTGCCGGGTACGTTTTTTCCGGCGGAAAAATCAATCCGCTCTAAAGCCGTGCTTGGCCAGGTAGCGCTCCGCCTGGGAATACTGGGTAAAGGTCCGGCTCTTGCGCCGCTGGCGGTCACGGCCCAGGACGATGGTGGAGCCAATGCCCTGGATGAGCCACTGGTCTTTGCCATTCTTGCGGATGGGGTTAAAATAGACCGCCTCGCCTTTGTCATTTATCATGCGCATGGCTCAAGCCTCCTTGGTGGTAAGTAAAAGAGCTTTTCTGTCACCTTGAATTGATTGCTTTTGTTGCGGTCCAGGGTGCGGGTAAAGGGGCGCTCCCAGACACAGACGATGCCGGGCGGGGCCTCCTGTTCACTGACAAAAACAGCGTGGCCGGTATCGGCCAGGAGCTGCATGGCCCTCCAAAATTCGGCGGTGTCAAAGACCTCTCCGCCGTAGCCGGTTGTGTTGTTATAGGGTGGGTCAGCGTAGATGACGGAGCCGGGCGGGATGCCCAGGTGGCGGTAGTCCCCACAGACAAACTCCGCATTTTGCAGGGTGGCCATGTCCTTGAGTAAAGAGCGCTTGCTTTGCAGGGCGTAGTTGGTGCCGGTGGCGTTTCTGGCGTAGCCTCCAAACCACTTGCCGCCAAAGCTGCACCCAAAGCCTACAAAACCGGCCAGCACGGGGTCCCAGTCCTTATGGGCCTTGATGAGCTGGTATTGGTCCGGGGTTATGAGCTCCGGCAGTTCGTAGCCGCTTTGAACGCCTCGCAGCATGGCGATGAGATAGGCGTGCTTGTCATTGAGTATCTTGCGGGAAAAGCCTTGCACCTTGCTCTCCACGGCGCAGGACCCACAAAACAGGCTGACAAAGCAAGCCCCCCCCGTGCGGAGATTAGCTGGGCAATTTGAGCGGATATGCGGGATTTCCCTCCCTGGTATCTCATTGGGTTCTCCCCCCCCCGTCAGGCTGATAATGCCAGCGATTGACCGGGCAATCCGGCTTTTTCCGCCCTGATACTGCAAGGTCAATCAATCCTTTCTAAAAGGTGTTTTAGGTCCACTGTTCCGCCATAGCGGTGGCGATGCCGGGGAAAGTTTTGGCCCGGTTTAGTGGGTCCCGCTCCCGGCGGCCTTGAAAGCGTCTGTAATTGCCGTGGGCATCTTTGCATCCGCCGTTTACCCAGGGGGTGACGCCCTCTGTGATGATTTTGGTGGGGGTCAGCGGCGGCAGGTTCTTGAGCCACAGGCAGGTCCGTTTTGTGTATGGGTGCCCAAACTGCCACGGTTGCACCGCCTGAGTATAGGGCGGCAGGCCCACGATTTTCATGGGGGTGGGATTTTCAACGGCGATTTTTTCACACTCAGCGGTCAGAAAGCGCATAAAGAAAGCCTTGGCCTCCATCGCCTTTGCATATCGCTCCGGGACGATTTCACCCTTTACCCGCATACGGACAGCGCTGGCATTGGTGAGGTAGGTGCACGGCGGAAAAGCAATAATCATGTCCCACCGGCCCAGTATGTAGTGCGGGGCTCCATCGCAGGTGTAGAAAAAGGCGTATCCGTCAAGCAAGGGGAGCACGTCCTGCTGGATGTGCCACTCTGGATGCCCGCCGGAGCAGGGGATGAGGTCACAGCTATATGCCTCATGGCCACGCTGCCGCAGAGCTATGGCAACGGCTTGGCTTTCTTCGCAGGCAACAAGGATTTTCATATGGCCTCCCTCAGCCCGCCGCCGCATGGGTAGCGGGGGGGGGCTTGTTCAATCAGTCTTTTCTAAAGAATTGCCCCACCCAGCCGTCTGCATTGAGGGGCAGGTCCGGGGCCCAGGAGATGGGCCGCCGCATAATGTCCACCACCGTCTGGAGCATGGTGTCCTCATCCGTCCAGGGGGCCACGTCAATGACTACCTCATCATGGACGTGGAACACCACCGGCAGCCCAGCGGCCTCCAGGCGCTCAATAGCATCCGCCAGACAGTCACGGGCAATGGCCTGGACGCAGTTCTCCACCAGCTTGCCGCCGTAGGTTTCGATGCGTTTCCAGCGCTTGGTCTTTTGGTCCATGCCCATGTAGGAGATGGAGGGCTTGCCCCACTGGTTTTCACCGATGCCGGGGGTGTTATAGTAGAGCTTGCGCCGGGAGGGGAGGGTGATGGTCATGCAATCCGTCCCCTGGTTGTAGTCGTACTCATGGGACAGGATGAGCCCGTTGAGGCCTATGGAGCCGCCCTGGGTGATGACCTGCACGGCGGCGTTGTCCATGGAATACCACAGGTCACGGATGCGCTTATTGGCCTCCCGCCAGCGGCCCACGATGTCCGGCAGGTCCTCCTCCGGGATGCCCATGTCCAGGGCCCCCATGTTGATGAGGGCCCCGGTGCTGCCCTGATAGCCCAGGGCCAGCTCCGCCACCTTGCCCTTTTGCCGCAGGGAATACTCGGGATTTCCCTTTTTGATGCGCTCAAGAGGGACGCCAAACATTTGGGAGGCGCTGGCCTCATAGATTTTGCCGTGGGTGCGGAACACCTCCAGCCGCCATTGCTCACCGGCCAGCCAGGAGATGACACGGGCCTCGATGGCCGAAAAGTCAGCGTCAATGAGGACGTGGCCCTCCGGGGCGATAAAAGCGGTGCGGATGAGCTGGCTGAGGGTATCAGGCACGGAGCCATAGACCGCCTTGAGGCCGCCCAGGTTGCGCTGGCGTACAAGGTCACGGGCAAGGGCCAGGGGCTCCGTATAGGTGCGGGGGAGGTTCTGGACCTGCACCAGCCGCCCCGCCCAGCGCCCCGTGCGGTTGGCCCCATAGAATTGGAGCAGCCCACGGACCCGCTTGTCCGGGCACACAGCGGCCTCTATGGCGTCATACTTCTTGGTGGAGGTCTTGCCCAGCTCCTGGCGGATTTCAAGCATCCTGGTCACCTGGGGGCTGTTGCTGTCCTTTTTCAGCAGGCGGGTCACGGTGTCCTTGCGCAAGTCCCCCAGTTCCTCCCCGGTTTCCTCTTGGAGCCATTTGGTAAGCTGGGTTACGCTGTTGGGGTTGTTGAGCCCAGACAGACGCACGGCCTCCGTCATGAGGTTCTGGCGCACGGTGTCCCCCAGGTAGAGGGCCCCGGCCACCATCTCCATGTCCACGGCCACGCCACGGGCATTGATGATGAGGTCCGTTTCCCATTGCTTTTGCACCCAGTCAGGGACGGGATAGGAGGCCAGCCGCCGGTCAATTTCCATTTCGGTGACAACATCCTGGCGGTTGTACTCCTTGAAAAGCTCCCATTTGGCGGGGTCATGCTGGGGCAGGTTGCGGGTGCGGCCACCATTGGCCTTGGAGGGGGCGCAGGGCGTACAGAAATAGCGGATGAGGGCCTTGCCGGTGTTCAGCTTGCGCTTGTCCTCCGGGAGCCCCAGGGCCCGCCCAGTGGCCTCCAGGCCCGCCGTATAGCCGCAGTAAAGGCCGTGGAACATGGTGCACCGCCATTGGTCCGGCGGCAGCCATCCCAGGAATTTGGACAGACAGCCCCACTCAAAGGGGGCGTTGTATGCGTGCTTGATAAACTCCGGGCTGGTGATGGCCTGGACCAGCCACGGGGGCAGGTACGCCCCCGTGGTCAGGTCTATTACCTCAACAGGTGCACCATCCAGGCTGTATGCGAAAAGCAGGATTTCAAAGTCCGGGCTGGAGATGTACTTTTGAGCCCCGGCCTTGGCAATCGGGACGCTGGAAAAGGTTTCAAGGTCAATGCTCAGATGGTGCATAGCGCCGTCCTTTCTTAATTACGGAAAGCCTCATCCTTGGTGTAGAGCTGCATGATGTTCTCCGTGTTGATGCCACGGGTTTCCAGCTCCTCCAGCATGGCCTTAAAAAGCGGCGTGCCGGTCACATAGGTGGTGAGCTCATCGGCGGAGAGGCTGGTCACGTTGCGGAGGGACAGCTTGCGGGTGTCCCCCTCGCCGGTGGGCGTCCACACCGTGGGGTCAGCGAAAGTGGCCCGCTCAATGTCATCCACAAGCATGGCCTGGACCCGTGCGGGCTTTTGCACCAGCATCTTGACCGTGTTGAGGAGGTGGGCCGTTTCCATCTCCTTAACCTCAATGGCCACGCCATAGGCCATGACCCAGATTTTTCCGTCAAACCTCGTTTTCATTGTGCGGTCCTCCTATTACATGGGCTGGCCGGTGATGGGGTTGACACCGCTGGCGGTGTTCCAGGGCGGCGTGGCGGCGGCAGGGCCGGGAGCGGGGGGCTGATAGGCCGGAGCGGCAGGGGCCGCCGGATTGACACCGTAGGCGGGAGCCGCCGGAGCCGTGGGGTTGACGCCGTAGGCGGGAGCGGCAGCAGGGGCGGCACCTACCCCGGCGAAGTCCACGGAGGCGGAGGCGCTACCCGCCAGGGCCTCACCGTCACGGGTTTTCATGACATTGCCCAGGCCGCAGCCGATGCCCTTATTGCCGCTGTTGGAGTAGCCGAAAAAGCGGATGGTGACACGGGCATACATCCCGCTGTAAATGTCAGAGGGGGCCAGCTCACAGTTGATGTTGTCGATGCCCACCACCTGGGGCTTGTTCTTGGTGGAGGCGGTCATGACCCAGTGGCCCTTGCACTCATCGCCAAAGGGCACCCCGGAGGGCCGCACGCCGTCCCCGTCATAGATGGGCACCCGGAGCTGGGGCGGGCGGGCCCCGTTCCACACCTTGGACAGCGCCTCATTGGCAGCGGCTTGGATGGCGGCGTCAATGTCCGCCTTGGTGGCCACGTCCGTCTTGGGGATGAGCAGGGTGACGCTGTACTTGGGCTCCCCGCCCTGCTGGGCGGCCCTGGGGGTGGTCAGGTTGCAGTAGGACAGGCGGCACTCGCCGGTCAGCACTTTCATGGGGTCGTTCTGATACATAGTCATTTACTCCTTTACATGATTTTCATTTTGAGTTTCGTATCATTCCAAAGAGCCTGGATTTTCACCCAGCGCTCATATTGGCGTTTGGCCTTTTTAACGGCCCTGGTGAGCTCATCATTGTGGGCCCGGATGGCGGCGTCCCGCTCGATGTCTTTCCGGGTCCGCCGCACGGTGGCACGCTTTTCGATCAGCCGCCACTCCTGCTGATAGCGCACAGAGGCGGCGGTCCAGGCCTGCTTGCTCTCCGGCACGATGTCCTCAAGGAAAAGCTCTGTGTCCCGGATGGCCTGCTCATTCTCCCGGTCATCCCAGAGCATAATGGTGAAAATCTTGTGGACGTTCTTGACGGGCAGGTCCAGGAGGCTGGGCAGGTAGATGGTGGCGTGAAAGCTGTCTTGGGAAAAGCTCACGGTGTCACGCATCGGAGGACACCCCGGAAAAGTCAGCGGCGGCGGGGTTGTACGCCTCCCGCTTGTCAGAGGCCTCCGCCAGTTTGGGCTTGCCGGGGGGTTTGATGACGTAGCCGCCCACCGCCTCCTCAAAGGGCTTTTTGCCCATCAATTTCTCAAGCTGGGCCAGGGTCAAGGGCTTGCGCTCATAGATGACAGCCTCATCATAGCCCGCCTCCATGATGGCCTTGAGGGCGGCGTCCTGGTCCGTAAAGGCCCGGTCACTCCGCCCGGCCACCAGTTTCCAGCCGGGGATGGGCTTGCCGTTCAGCAGGGCCGTGGTGGCGTATTCCTCCAGGTCCTTGTACCACTGGACCAGGAGCCTGCCCCGGACCAGCAGGTCACCGATTTCCTCATCCGTGAGGAGGCCGGGGGCCTCCATCCCGCTGGCCTTGGCGGCCTCCATAGATTGCAGCTCCTCCGGGGAGAGGGAGCCCGCCGGGACACACCCGGCAAAGTCCTCCAGGGCGGTGTTGACACCGGCACGGGCCCGACACTGGGCCTTGCCCCGGCAAAACCGGCAATGGTCACCGGGGACAAACTCCCCCAGGCCGGAAAAGGCCTTTTGTGCGGTGGGCTTGATGCTTTCTCCCCAGGCCCGCAGTTCCTCCACCGTGATGGTGTCCGTGGTGTAGCTGTCAAGGCGGGGCTGGTCAATACTCATACGGACCTTTTTGATGGCATCCCCGAAAATGGGGGCATAGCGCTTGAGGGCACCCAGGGCATAAAGCCGCATCTGGGGGTTGCCCTCAGCGGACACGGGGACGCCCTTGCCGTGCTTGTAGTCGGTGATGCAAAGGGTATCTCCCCCAATCATCACACAGTCACAGGTGCCAAAGCCCTCCGGCACATAGTCCGCAAAGTCCACCTTGACCTCAGCGGCCACGGTGGGGGAGCTGTTGTAGGTCATGGCCTGCTCCAGCAGGTGCTCCAGGTAGAGGTCCGTGGTCTTGTCCATCTCCGGGTCATAGCGGGCCTCTTTCTTGAGCTTGTTGAGCCGGGTGTTATAGGTGCGGTTGGTCATGATGGTAAACTTCTTGAGGACCTTGAGCTCCGCAATGGCGTGGGCCAGGCGGCCCTCCTCCGCATAGTCGCTGGTGCTCTCCGGCAGCCCCTCCTCAAAGCGGGGGGCCGCCGTGCACGCCAGCCAGCGGGAGGCGGATGATGCGGAAAGCAAAGCGTGTTTCTCAGGGGGCATGGGGCACCTCCTAAATCTGAGCGCCCAGAGCTCGCAGCTCCGTGGCAAAGACGCCATACTGGGCGGGCTGGAGCTGGGTGATGGCCTGGACGCCGTACTTGGTCAGCAGGGCCAGCAGGGGCTCCATCTTCCCGGCGTCTACCAGGGCGGCCCCGGCCTTGGAGATTTGGTCCAGGGTGTAGGTGGGGGCACCGGCCACCGGCATGACAGGAGCGGCAGTCTGAGGAGCCGGAGCGGGCGCAGGAGCGGGGGGCGTAACAGGGGCCGCCGGAGCGGGCATCTGGGGCGGAACAGCCGCCGGAGCGGGCATCTGGGGCCGGGGAGCGTCAGGGGTCAGGATGTTGGGGTCCACCGTCATGGCAGCGGCCAGCTTTTCAACGGCAGCCACCAGGGCCGGGGCCTCCACATTGATGGTCATGGACAGGTTACTCATCTTGTAAATCCTCCTTGTTTTCAGATTGACAGTCACAGGGCTCACAGGGGTCAAGGTGGGCCCCGCAATAGGGGCAGGTGGTATAATAGGGCATAGGTCAGTCCTCCAAAATGCTTGTCCAGTGTTCCAGGGCGGTCATGACCTTGCGGGTGTAGTCCGTTTGGTAGACACCGGCGTCCCAGAGCTTTTGGGCACCGCTGGGGCCGCAGTTGTAGGCCATCAAGGCTCGCTCCGTGTCCCCGTAGCGGTCAAGGTAGCCGCCGATGATGTAGACGCCAGCCTCAATATTTCCGGCATGGGTCAGCGGGTCCATGCCCAGGCCTTGGAGCCATTCATGATTACATTGGTTTATCTGCATGAGGCCATAGTCACTGGTGGGGCTTGTGGCGTCCGGGTCAAAGTGGGTTTCCACCTCAGCGATGGCCAGCGCCAGGGCATAGGGCACGCCGTAGCGCTCACATTGGTCCTGCATGATTTCCTGGAGGTCATAGGCCAGGAGCCGCCCGTCACTCACAATGTCATCCCGGTGCCTCACCAGCTCCGGCGTTTCAGCCGGAGCGGTGGGCGGTGGGGTGCTGGTGGGCTCCGGGGCAGACGTGGCCACGGTCACCGGGGGCTTGTCCGCCAGCAGGGCGTCAAAGATAAAGTTTAAGGTGAGGGCGGAAACGGTGAGGGCCAGGATGATGGCCAGAGCGATGGCGGCGCAGGCCATGACGATGGGCCAGGGGTTGCGCCGGGGCTTGTCCCACGGGTCCTGGGCGGTCCTCATTTGTCCACCCGGCGGAAAAGCTCCTCTATGAGCTCCCGGTTGCTGTACCCCTCCAGCGGGTTGCTGTCATCCTCCACCGCAAAATCGGAGGGAATGAGGAAAGCGGGGCGGGAGCCGTGGGTGCCGGAGCAGCTGACGCCGTTGAGGCTGCCGTTGGAGTTCAAGACCCAGGCGTGGTCATCATCCACGCAGGGCGTGGACCAGGGGGTCACGGACCACTCCCAGCTCTCCGGGTTGGGCAAGATGCCGTGGTACTTGCGCAGCTCATCCAAGGTGAGCGGGGCCACCTTGCACTCCACGGTCCCGTACTCCTTGGAGCCGTTGAGGGCGGTGAGGTCCACCGTGCGGGTGATGACCTCCTCCGGGTGCCCCTGGGTGATGCTGTCCAGGAAAGCGCCGTTGAGGTGCACCCGGAGGGCGTTGTCCTCATCCTTGAAGTTGTTGGTCTTGCCAAAGGACTGCTCAATCTGCTCGGCCACGGCCAGCAGGGTGCCCTCCTTGCGGTGCTCCAGGACGATGCAGGGCTCCCCACGATAGAGGACAGTCTTGCCGGGGGCGATGCTTGAGACGGGGACTTTCATGTTGTGTTCTCCTCCTTAGTTGTTCTGGTCCAGGGTGTCATCCTCCTCAGCGCCGGGGGTGTTGATCTCGATGAGGTTTTCAGCCTGGATGATGATTTCAGAGACGATCTGGCGGATGGGGAGGCCGGTCTTAAAGCTCAACCGGCGGACCACCCGCTCCGCCTCCGGGGTGAGCCGGACGGCTCCGATGCACTCCCCCTGGGGCGTGCGTGCGTTCAGAATGATGGGCTTGACAGGGGGCATGGTCTGATTTCCTCCTTGGTTAGAAGTTTTGACGGTGCGGGTGTTATGCCCTGGCAGTCTTGCGGCCTCTCTGCTCAAGCTCCTGTTGCATCCTTAGCTGGGCAAGGTCAGCGTCATATTTGAGGCGCTGGTCCGGAAGCCTGTCCCCTGATCTGCCACGGCGCAGCTCCGTGTAGACAGTGGAGAGGGGCACGCTCAGGGAATTGGCCAGGGCCTTTGCCGTCTGGCCTTGCTCCTCCCAAAGTGTCTGGAGCTTTTGCCTGGCCTGGAGGGATTGAAAAGCGTAGCCTGCCATGCTGTTTTCACCTCTTTTCTGGCATAAAGGTATAAAAAAATTAGCTTGCTGGGTAGCAAGCTAATGGTGCTTGTACCCTGCAAACTAATCATAGGGCGTGCCAATTTCGGGTTCCTTGCGGAAAAGCCTTGACAAATGCTGGGCTGGCGGCTATAATATTTTGGTACGGCATGAGGTGTGAATATGGTGATTGACTTAAAAAGGTTTTTTCAGGCGGACGGGCTGGAGGATACGGCCTGCTATAAGCTGGACTTTTCCGGGGTGGAATTGGGCGGTGCCAAGCCGTTTTGTGCGCCCGTTGAGGTTCAGGTCCGGCTGAAAGGCTTTGCGGGCTCGGTGGCCCTTGTGGCAAAGGCGGGGTTTACCCTTACCATGCCCTGCGACCGCTGCGCCGAGGTATTCACCCGCGCGTATACCAGGGAATTTGCCCATACCCTTGTCCGGGAAACCCAGGGCGAGGAGGACGGCGAACTGGTGCTTGTGCCGGAAGAAAAGCTGGACCTGGACGGGCTTTTGTTGGAGGATATCCTTTTGGATATGCCGGGGCAGTTCCTCTGCAAGGAGGACTGTAAGGGGTTGTGCCATCTTTGCGGCAAAAACCTGAACGAAGGCCTTTGCGGCTGCGGCGTCCCCCAGGGCGACCCCAGGCTGGAGGTCCTGCGGCAGCTTTTATAGCTTTATAAAGGATTGCATCCATATAGATTGACGGCGAGGAGGTGCTGAAGATGGCGGTTCCTAAGAGAAAAGTATCCAGTGCGCGGCAGAACAAGCGGCGTTCCAATGTGTGGAAACTGAAGGTGCCCGCGCTGACCAGGTGTTCACAGTGCGGCAGTTTCAAGTCCCCCCACCGGGTGTGCCCCACCTGCGGCTATTATAACAGCCGGAAAGTGATCGACGTAGATCAGTAAGGGCGCGTGCAAAAAACGATAAAAAGGGAACGCCCCCAGGCGCTCCCTTTTTTGATTACAAAGGTAGAGCATTGCAGAGCCGGTTGTAACCGCCCAACCACAGCCGCCGGAGGCAAAAAAAGACGCAGCGAACCGCCGGGCCGCCGGTCGAGCGGAGGGCCTGCCCCCATAAGGGCGGTAGATAACGGTACAAAAGTCTTTGGGGTTTCTTAAGGGACTTTCTACAGAAAGTCCCTTAAGCCGCCGGAGGCAAACAAACACACAGAGAGCGCCCAACCGCCGGTCGAGCGGAGGGCCTTGCCCCACAAGGGCGGCGGATAACGGCAAAAAAGTCTTTGGGGTTTCTTAAGGGGCTTTCTACAGAAAGTCCCTTAAGCCGCCGGAGGCAAACAAACACACAGAGAGCGCCCAACCGCCGGTCGAGCGGAGGGACTTGCCCCCACAAGGGCGGCAGATAACGATACAAAAGTCTTTGGGGTTTCTTAAGGGACTTTCTACAGAAAGTCCCTTAAGCCGCCGGAGGCAAAGAAGCGGGGGAGCGCCAAGCAGGCGGCCAGCCCAGAAAGGAGTGCCAGCAATGGTTACAATATACAGCGTAGAGGAAGGCAGCCGGGCACAACGGGCGGGGATTCTGGCGGGGGATCAGTTGGTCAGCATAAACGGGCACCCCATTGCCGACGTGCTGGACTACCGCTTTTACGAAACCGAGCGGGAGTTGCGGCTGGTGCTGCGCCGGGCCGGGCAGGCGTATGAAACGGACGTGGTTAAGCCACAGTATGCGGGGCTGGGGCTAGAGTTTGAAAGCTACCTGATGGACAAGCAGCACGCCTGCCGGAACAAGTGCGTGTTCTGCTTTATCGACCAGTTGCCCAAGGGGATGCGGGACACCCTGTACTTCAAAGACGACGACGACCGGCTGAGTTTCCTGTTCGGCAACTATATTACGCTGACGAACATCGACAGCCGGGAGATCGACCGGATACTGGAAATGCACATCAGCCCCATCAACATCTCGGTGCACACCATGGACCCGGCCCTGCGCTGCCAGATGATGGGCAACCGCTTTGCCGGGGAGGCCCTGGGGCACCTGTACCGGCTGGCCGCGGGGGGTATCCGGCTGAACTGCCAGATTGTGCTGTGCCCGGGGCTGAACGACGGGGCGGCGCTGGAATTTTCGCTGGGGGAGCTGTGCGGGCTGGGGGAGAACCTGCAAAGCGTGGCTTGCGTGCCTGTGGGCCTTACCCGCTACCGGCAGGGGCTGTACCCCCTAAAACCCTTTGACCAGGCGTCGGCACAGGCGGCCCTTTCTATTATAGAAAAGTACGGCGCGCTGTGCCGGGAGCAGCGGGGCGCCCGCACGGTGTATGCCTCGGACGAACTGTATTTACTGGCCGGGCGGGCGCTGCCCCCGGTGGAGTTTTACGAGGATTTCCCCCAAATTGAGAACGGCGTGGGAATGCTGCGGGATTTGGAGGACGGTTTCCTGTGGGCGGTGGAGGATATGGAGCCCTGGGCCGGCCGGCGGCGGGTGACCATCCCTACCGGGGAGGGGGCATACGCTTTTCTCAACGAAATGCTTGACGTACTGCGGAAAAAGTGCCATAATTTAAAGATAGATATGGTGCCTGTGCGGAATGACTTTTTCGGGGGCACGGTGAATGTGACCGGGCTGCTTACAGGGCGGGACATTTGCGCCCAACTGGCGGGCCGGGACCTGGGGGACGAACTGCTGGTGGCGGGTAATATGCTGAAGGCGGGGGAGGATATCTTCCTGGACGATATGACGCTGGCGGGGCTCTCGGAAAAACTGGGGACGCCTGCCAGGCGGGTGGGGGCCGGCGGCGAGGACCTGTTGGCGGCTATTTTGGGCCGGGAGCAGCCGGGCGGCAAAGGCCATAACCCCTATGAATCCGGCAGTTGGGAGCATGACTGAGGGTTCCGGGGTCTTTTCCCGCCGGTTTGCCGGCGGCGTGATTTGCTAATTTGACCTTTATTTTACTTTGAGGGGGCGGTTTTATGCCAAAACCGATCGTAGCCATTGTGGGCCGGCCTAATGTGGGCAAGTCTACCCTGTTCAATAAAATCCTGGGCCGGCGGCTCTCCATTGTGGAGGACACCCCCGGCGTGACCAGGGACCGCATTTTCGGCGATGCCGAGTGGTGCGGCCACCAGTTTTCCCTGGTGGATACCGGTGGGCTGGAGCCTGCCTCCAAGGACATTTTGCTGAGCCAGATGCGGGAGCAGGCGGAGATCGCCATTACCTCTGCCTGCGCCATTGTGCTGGTTACGGACATCCGCGCCGGGGTTACCGCCACGGACCAGGAGGTGGCGGAACTGCTGCTGAAAAGCGGCCGGCCGGTGGTCCTCTGTGTGAACAAATGCGACAGCATTGGCGAACCGCCCGCCGAGTTCTACGAGTTCTACAACCTGGGCCTGGGCGACCCGGTGATGGTGTCCTCTGTCCACGGCCACGGCACCGGCGACCTGCTGGACCGGGTGGTGGAGGTGCTGCCCGCTACCCCCGAAGAGGGGCCGGAGGGGGAGGATATCAAGGTGGCGGTGATCGGCAAGCCCAACGTGGGTAAGTCCTCTCTGGTTAACCGGGTGGCCGGGGAGAACCGCTGCATTGTTTCCGACATAGCCGGCACCACCCGGGACGCCATCGACATGACCGTGGAGAACAGCTACGGCAGCTTTACCTTTATTGACACCGCCGGCCTGCGGAGAAAGTCCAAGGTGGAGGATTCGGTGGAGTATTACAGCAACCTCCGGGCGGAAATGGCCGTGGAGCGGGCCGATGTGTGCATTGTGATGATCGACGGCACCCAGGGCTTTACCGAGCAGGACTCGAAGGTGGCGGGCATTGCCGTAGAGGCTGGCAAAGGCTGCATTGTGTGTGTAAACAAATGGGACGCCGTGGAGAAGGACGATAAGACCATGGACCAGATGCGCCTGAAACTGGCCGAGGACTTCGCCTTTATGAGTTACGCGCCCATCCTCTTTATCTCCGCCAAGACCGGCCAGCGGCTGGACAGGATGTTTGAGCTGATCAAGCTGGCCGCCATGAGCAACGCCATGCGGGTGACCACCGGCGCCCTGAACGACGTGCTGGCCCAGGCCGTGGCCCGGGTGCAGCCCCCCACCGACAAGGGCCGGCGGCTGAAGATCTACTACATGACCCAGGCATCCACAAAGCCCCCTACCTTTGTGTGCTTTGTCAATGACCACGAACTGTTCCACTACTCCTACCAGCGGTTTATCGTCAACCGCATACGGGAAACCTTTGGGTTGGAATGCACCCCGGTGCGGCTGCTGATCCGGGACAAGAAGGATGAGAAGGGGGCGGACAAATGAGCGGGCATGGGGCCATTGTGCTTATTATCATAGGGGGGATGGTTGCCGGCTACCTGCTGGGGGGCATCAACTGGGCCATTATCCTGACCCGCCTCTACCAGCGCCGGGACATCCGGGACCAGGGCAGCGGCAACGCGGGTATGACCAACGTGCTGCGCAGCGTGGGCAAGCTGCCCGCCCTGCTCACCTTTGTGGGGGATTTCCTGAAAAACGTGGCGGCGGTAGCATTGGCCGGTTTCCTGGTAACGCTGTACTACGGCATGGCCGGCGGGCCTGCCAACCCGGAGGTGGTGCAGGTGGCCAGGGCCCTGGCCGGGGCAGCCTGTGTGGTGGGGCATATCTTCCCTGTTTACTACGGTTTCCGTGGGGGCAAGGGCATCGTTGCCGCCGCGGCCATGATCGCCCTGACAGACTGGCGGGTTTTTTTGCTGGCCATTGCCACCTTCGGCGTCCTGTTCCTCTGGAAGAAGATCATCTCCCTGGCCTCTGTGGCCAGTGCGGCGCTGTACCCGGTGTATACCTTCCTGCTGGTGCTTTTCCTGGACTATTTCCCCAAGGGCTGCTCCCTGGGCTATCTGGTTTTTGCAACAGGCATCGCGGCGTTTATCGGCGGGCTGGTGCTCTTTAAGCATAGGGCCAATATCGGCCGCCTGCTGCGGGGGGAGGAAAAACCCATTATCAAGGCAAAAAAATAAAACAAGAGGGTTTGCAGAAAACTGCCCCTTCCACGGCGCGGGCCTGAAAGGAAATTATTTTTGCAAATCCCCTTGACAATTTGACTGTCGTAATCTATAATCAAAGCCAGAAAGCGAGGTGGGCGATTGTCTGGAAAGATGGGAAGGCCCAAAATTGACAACCCGAAAGCCACACAGATCACGGTGCGGCTGGATGATGCAACGCTGGAAAAGCTGGACGAAAACGCGGCGTATCATCAGGAGTCCCGCGCAGCCTCACTGCGCCGGGGCATTGCGTGTGTCAATCAGGCCATTAAAAAAAAGTAGGATGTTGGCCCTCCTGGAAAGACGTGCCAACATCCTCAAAAAAACAAACCCGCAAGCGCATGGTTTGGCAAACCTATTATACCAGCCTTGCGGATAAATTGCAAGGAGGAAGTTATATGGGGAACGGAGAGATCGACCGGGAATCCCTGGAACGGCTGTTTGAGGAACTGGGCGAACTTCACCGGCTGATACGGGCCGGTATGTCCACCCTGGCCGTGCTGGAGCGGGGGGCGGAATCCCAAGAAATGGCCGACGCGCTGGGGGTTTTGGCCAGCTACCTGCAAAGCTTTGTGGGGGATGTAGGCACCCTGGCCCTGGCCGGCGGCCGGCTGGTGCGGCAGGGCTGCCCGGCTGAAAATTAACAGAAAATTTACATTTGGCCCCTCCTGTTGTGGTATGATAAGAGTCTGACTCGAATCGGCCTGCAAGGAGGGTTCCTTATTATGGATTGTACAATTTCTACAGAGAATGCGGCGTTTAGCTACAAAGTTACCGGCGTATTGGTACATAACGGCCGGGTGCTGGGCATGAAGGGCCAGGACGTCCCCGGCGACTCCTTCCACTATATGCCCGGCGGCCGGGTGAAACTGCATGAAACCATGGCGGATGCCCTGCGCCGGGAGTTTTGGGAGGAACTGGGCATAGGGGTGCAGCCGGTGCGGCCCCTGTGGCTATGGGAGAGCAGCTTTGCCGGGCCGGGGGGCACGCCCTGGCATGAGCTGGCGGTGGTTTTTGAAGTAGAGGCCGGCCCGCGGGAGTTGGAGCGGCTGCCCAGCCTGACAGAACCCTTTACCCGTAGGGACACAGACGGGAACACCCACTATTTCCGCTGGCTGGGCGGGGAGGAGGTCAACCGCGAAAACCTGTGCCCTGCTGTGCTGGGCCAGGCCCATCTGCGCCTGCCGGGGCAGTTTACGCTGGCGGCCAACGGTGCCTGGCCGGGCAGCCTGATGGACTGCAAATGCCGCCGGGATGAGGGCCTGTTCAATTTCCGGGCGGCAGCGGTGATGGTGTACAACGGGCGGCTGCTGGCGATGAAGGAGGCGGATATCGCCCACTATTACCTGCCCGGTGGCCGGGTGCGCCTGCGGGAAACAACGGAGCAGGCGGTCCTTCGGGAACTGCGGGAGGAGTTGGACATCAGCGCCCGGGTGGTGCGGCCCCTGTGGCTGTGCGAGAGTTTTTTCAGCCTGGATGTGCCGGTCCACGAGATCGCCCTGTATTTTCTGGTGGAGCCGGATTGGGACGCCCTGCCCAGCCTGACGGAGGATTTCACGCTGACAGACACCGACGGGGACGAGCATTTGTTCCACTGGTTGGCTGGGGATGAAGTGGCCGGGGCGGCGATCTACCCGCTGGCGCTCAAGGAGAGTTTCCCTAACCTGCCGGAAAGTCTGGTGCTGGTGACGGATGAGCGGGACCGGGCGGCCCGCCCCCAAAACCGCTGCCCGGCCAGCGCCACCTTTGGCAGCCCCCTGCCCGGCGCCGGGTACGTGGACCGCGAGGGGGCCTACCTGCTGGCCCTGGAAGGCGGCCTGCTGGCTGTGGTGGAAACGCCCAAAGGCTGGTTTCTCCCCGGCGGGGGCATAGAGCCGGGGGAGGGCCACGCCCAGTGCATCCGCCGCGAATGCCTGGAGGAACTGGGCCGGGAGGCCACGCCGGGCGCCTACCTTGGCTGTGTCGATGCCTACTTGCAGCACCCCAGCATCCCCTTTTTTCATCCCATCTGCCACTTTTATACCGGCGCCCTGGGCCAGGCCCTTGCACCGCCCACCGAGCCCGGCCATACCCCGCGCTTGGTCCCGGCCAAAGACGCCGCCCAAGGCCTCTACCTGGAAACCCAGCGCTGGGCCGTGAAACGCCTCTTGGGGATGTAGCTTGGCCCTCTTTGCGCCCCGCCGGGGGGTTCCTGCTTTTTTTGTTGGGGCTTTGCCCCAAACCCCACCAGGGGCGCTGCCCCTGGACCCCGCCAGCGCTGCGGCGCTGGACCCGCTATGTGGCCTCCCGCAAGGCGTAGGGGCATAGGGGGCGGCTGCGCCTTTATGGCTTTTATTGGCTTTATTTCTTCTTTCTTTTTTTGAAGGGCTTACATGGGGTGATGGGAAAGGCCGCGTGTTACGTTGGTAAGGGGCGATGTCGGGGCTTGTGGGCAAGGTTTGCAGGGGCCCAATACCGGCGAAACCGGTAGGCGTTTTGCCCCGTATTTCCCGCCGGGAAACCGGGCCTTGCAGGGCCGGGTGGTAAAAGGCCGGGGCTTGCGGGAGGGCGGGGAACCCGCCCTCCCGCAACGCCCACTTGACTTTTTTGGCAGGATGTATTATTATAGCATAAAGTCCCAATACTACTGGTGTGGTCAAAAGTTAAATTCCCGGCCGCAAATTGCGCCGTTAGGATGTGTAATTTTGGATAAATATGTGATTCACGGAGGCCGCCGCCTGTGTGGCGAGGTCAATATAAACGGGGCGAAAAACGCCGCGGTGGCTATTCTGCCCGCCGTTATCCTGTCTGATTCCCCCTGCCGCATTGAAAACCTGCCGGATATTTCTGACGTGAAAGACGCCGCCCGCATTTTGGCGGAGATGGGCGCCGGCATCACCTACCCGGACCGGCACACCATGGACATCGACCCCCGGCCCATTGAAACCCATATGGTTTGTGCCGATGTGGCCCGGAAAATGCGCGGTTCCTATTACTTTATCGGGGCGCTGCTGGGGCGTACCCGGCGGGCCTCGGTGCCCATGCCCGGCGGCTGCGATTTTGGCGTGCGCCCCATTGACCAGCACCTGAAGGGCTTTGAGGCCCTGGGGTGTGTGCACAGCCTGGACAACGGCGGCATGATCTCGGTGTCCGCCCCCAACGACCTGCACGGGGCCCATATTTACCTGGACGTGGTTTCCGTGGGCGCCACCATGAACATCATGCTCACCGCCGTAAAGGCGCTGGGCGTTACGGTAATTGAAAACGCCGCCCGTGAGCCCCATGTGGTGGATCTGGCCAACTTCCTCAACACCATGGGCGCCGACATCCGGGGCGCGGGCACGGACACCATCAAGATACACGGGGTGCAGCAGTTGCGGGGCGTCACCTACGCCATTATCCCCGACCAGATCGAGGCGGGCACCTATATGATGGCCGCCGCCGCCACCCACGGGGACATCACCGTGAAGAACGTGACCCCCAAGCATCTGGAGTCCATCTCCGCCAAGCTGGTGGAAATGGGCGTGACCGTGGAGGAGGGGGATGACAGCGTCCGGGTGTTCTGCGACCGGCAGTTGCGCAAGTGCAATGTAAAAACCCTGCCCCATCCGGGTTTCCCCACGGATATGCAGCCCCAGATCACCACCCTGCTGACCACGGCCGGGGGCATCAGCATGGTGACGGAAAGCATTTTCAGCGGCGGCCGTTTTAAGTATGTGGACGAGTTGCGGAATATGGGCGCCAAAATCACCGTAGAGGGCAGTTTGGCGGTGGTAGAGGGCGTACCGGCCCTGAAGGGCGCGCCGGTGCGGGCCCTGGACCTGCGGGCCGGCGTGGCCATGGTGCTGGCCGGGCTGATGGCCAGCGGCGTGACCCAGATAGAGAACATCCGGTTTATTGAGCGGGGCTACGAGAACATTGTGGACAAGCTGGCCGCCTTAGGGGCGGATATCCACCTGCAATCCACGCCGGAAGGCTACGCCCATTACCATGTGGGCTAAGCCCAGGTAGAATGCGGTTAAAAGAGGCATCGGCCCCGCGGCGGTTCATCCGGGCGGGGCGGTTTTATTGAGGAGGATGCGGCATGGCAAGGCTCTGCCCGCTGTTTTCCGGCAGTTCCGGGAACAGCTATTACATAGGCTCCCGCAGCGAGGGGGTGCTCATCGACGCGGGGGTTTCCTGCCGCCGGATAGAAGGCGTGCTGGGCCTTTGCGGCATAGCCCCCCAGGCGGTACGGGCCATCTTGGTGACCCACGAGCACACAGACCATACCAGCGGCATCCGGGTGCTGGCCAGAAAGTACGGCCTGCCCGTATACGGCAGCCCCGGCACGCTGGAGGCCATTGCACCGGGGCTGGAGGGCGTAGAGCTGGTGGATATTTCCGGCGGCACGGCGCTGGCCGGTATGCAGGTACGGGCCTTCCCGGTGTCCCATGACTGCGCCCAGCCGGTGGGCTACCGCATAGACACCGCCGACGGCCGGAAGTTCTGCTTTGCTACCGACCTGGGCTGCCTTACCGGCATGGTAAAGGAACAGTTGCTGGGTTGCGACGCCGTGGTGCTGGAGTCCAACCACGATGTGGAGATGCTGCGCAACGGCCCCTACCCCGCCTACCTGAAACGCCGTATCCTCTCCAGCCACGGCCACCTGTCCAATGCCGCCTGTGCCGGCATCCTGCCGGGCCTGGCAGAGTCAGGGGTCAAGCGGTTCATTCTGGGCCACCTCAGCAGCGAAAACAACACCCCCCAGTTGGCCGCCCAGGCCGGCATAGCGGCCCTCACCCAGGCGGGCTATGTCCAAGAGGTAGACTACCTGCTGGAAACCGCGCCCCGGGAGAACACTAAGGGCAGGGCGGTGATCTTCTGATGCTGGGCGTAGACCTGATCTGTGTAGGCAAGCTGCAAGAGCCCTTCTGGCAGGCGGCGGTGGGGGAATACGAAAAGCGCCTGGGAGGCCTTTGCCGGTTCCGGGTGGTGCAACTGCCGGAGGCCAAACTGCCCGCCGCCCCCTCGCCGGCCCAGGTAGTGGCGGCCTTAGAGAAAGAGGGCAAGGCCATTTTGCCCCGGCTGCGGGGGGCGGCCTACCCCCTGTGTATTGAGGGGAAACGCCTGGATTCCCCCGGCCTGGCCCGGCTTTTGGGGGATGCCATGCAGGCGCCGGGCAGCGTCAGCTTTGTCATCGGCAGTTCCCACGGGCTGGCCCCGGCGGTCAAGGCGGCCGGGACGGGCATCTCCATGTCCCCCATGACCTTCCCCCACCAACTGGCCCGGGTGATGCTCTGCGAGCAGATCTACCGGGGCCTGCTGATCCTGCGGGGCTCCCCCTACCACAAATAGGCGGCAGGGGCGCGGGCCTGCCGGAAGGGGCTTTGGCCATTTCAATATACAATAAAAAGCAAAAAGAGAAAGCAAAAAAGAAAGAAAGCAAAAAAAGAAAGCCCATACGCACAGCGCGTATGGGCTTTCCCCATCAGCATAACCAAAAAGTGTAAACACCCTCCGACGCTACTCGCGGGCAAAAACAGCCGGCAATACCGCCCCCGGTGCGCGTGGTCGGGAGTCCAGAGGGCCGCTGGCCCTTTGGCCGGGATTCTTAAGGGGCGGAGCCCCTTAAGCCGCCAGAGGCGACCGTTTAGCGCCGACCGAGCCAGCAGGCAAGACCGGAGCCCCTTAAGCCGCCGGAGGCCCTAGGCCCACGGCAAACCTCAATCCAAAGCCATATCCCCCGGTTTCACCCAGCCCAGCCGCCGGAAGAGCAGGTCAAAGGCCAGGGCCAGCAGGGCGGGCAGGACAAAGCATACCAGCAGCAGCCCGGCCCAGTCAAAGGCGGTAATGGCAGCTTTGGCGCCGGTTGCCACGTCGTTGACCCAGCCGGAGTATACGCCGATCTGCCCCACCAGCCCGCAGGTACCCATGCCGGAGGCCACGCCGCCGGAGGGGTCGTTCATCTCCAGCCCGAACAGGCAGGTGGCAATGGGCCCGGTAATGGCCGCTGCCAGGGTGGGGGCGATCCAGATGCGGGGGTTCTTCACAATATTGGGCACCTGCAACATAGAGGTCCCCAGCCCCTGGGCCACCAGCCCGCCCCAGCGGTTCTCCCGGAAACTGATGGCCGCAAAGCCCACCATCTGGGCGCAGCAGCCTGCCACAGCCGCGCCCCCGGCCAGGCCCGTAAGCCCGAAAGCGGCGCACAGGGCGGCAGAGGAGATCGGCAAGGTCAGGGCAATGCCCACCAGCACCGACACCACCATGCCCATCCAGAAGGGCTGCAACACCGTGGCGTCCTTAATCAACTGCCCAAAGGCCGTGGCCACCGACCCCACCGCCGGGGCGATGAGGTAGGCCAGCGCCGCACCGGCGCCAATGGTCACCAGGGGGGTGGCCAGAATGTCCACCGGGGTCTTTTTGCTGACCAGCTTGCCCAGTTCAGCGGCGGCTATGGCGATGAGCAGCACCGCCAGCGGCCCCCCGCTGCCCCCCAAAGAGTTGGCGGCGCTGCCCACAGCGGTCAGGGAGAACAGCACCAACGGCGGGGCCTTCAGGGCGTAGCCAATGGCAATGGCCATGGCGGGCCCGGCCATGCCCTTGGCAAAGTTGCCTACCTCGGTAAGCACAGGCACCCCCAGTTGGGTGCCCAATGTAGAGACAATGGTGCCCACCAGCAGCGAGGCAAATAAGCCCTGGGCCATCGCGCTCATAGCGTCCACCAGGTATAGCTGCAAGTAGGCTTTCAGGCCCTTTTTCGCCGGCTGGGGCCCGGTTGGGCCGGCCGGCTTTTTACTTGAATTGCTTGCATTGCTTGCATTGCTCGAATTGCTTGAATAGCTCATAAATCAGGAAACTCCTTCCGAAAGCCGGAAGGGCCGTGCCGATGGGCACAGCCCCCGGCAGGTTCTGTTGACGTTCACGCGGTCAAAGGTATGGCAAATCTATATTCGCTATGTTGCGCCGCGCAGGCAGCCGCTTTGTCCTTGGGGGATCGCCGCCGGCCTTTTCCGGTTGATTGGTCGTCCCCCGCGCTTACCGGCGGTTCCCGCCTGCGCTGCGCCGTATTGGGTTTTCACTCTTATTATATCGATTGCAAAGGATTTGTCAAGGGGGAAGGCCCCCCTGGGCGTGCCCAAAACGAGTGCTTAATGACGAAGTAACGGCCTCCGGCGGGGAGGGGGCCTTGCCCCCTCCACCCCCACCACCTTTGAAAAGGGCGAGGGCCGCCGGGGGCGGCCGTCACGAGCCGACCGAACCGGCAGGTGAGAAGACGAAACTTTTACTATTTGTTTGCCGGATTGTTTGCTGGAGCCTTGCTCTTAAACTCTTCGCTTTGGACACACCCTCCTCCGCCGGGCTTGACACAGCCAAGTGGCTGTGCTATAATTCCTTTCGGGCATCAAGGCCTGCTTAAAAGGCTAAAAACACCGCCTTTTGGCCCCTACAGGGCCGTGCGGGGTACTGCCCGGAAATTTTCAACCCAAAAGGAGCATCAAGATGGACCGTTTTGAAAAAGTTTCCAGCAAGGGAAAATTGAACGTAACAGAAGTTTGGAAGGACAGGGAAACAGGCGTCCTTTACCTGTTCCATAAAGACGGGTACGCAGGCGGCCTTACGCCGCTGCTGGGCCAGGACGGGAAACCCCTGGTAGCCCAGCCGGAATAACGGTCCCCCCAGGCAGGGGGAACATAGAGCAAAACCGCCACCTGACAAAGTGGCGGTTTTTTCTATCGGTTGCAGATCCCGTTGCAGCGGATGCGGCCGGTCACACCACGCCCTGGGCGATCATGGCGTCGGCAACCTTCACAAACCCGGCGATGTTGGCACCCATCACGTAGTTCTTCGCGTGGCCGTACTGCTCGGCAGCCGCGTCCGCATGGGCAAAGATATCCTCCATAATGCCCTTCAGCTTGGCATCCACCTCGTCAAAGCTCCAAGCAAGCCGCTGGCTGTTCTGGCTCATCTCCAAAGCGGAGGTAGCCACACCGCCGGCGTTGGCCGCCTTGCCCGGGGCAAACAGCACGCCCGCCTGCTGCAACAGTTGGGTGGCCTCCAGGGTGGTGGGCATATTGGCACCCTCCGCCACGGCAATCACCCCGTTGGCAATCAGTTGCTTGGCGTCGTCCGCGTTCAGTTCGTTCTGGGTGGCGCAGGGCAGGGCCACGTCGCACTTTACGCTCCACACGCCCTTGCCCTCGTGGTATTCCGCGTTGGGCCGGTGCTTTTTGTATTCGCTTAGCCGCTGGCGGTTCACTTCCTTAATCTCCTTCACCGCGGCCAGGTCAATGCCCTCCGGGTCGTAGACCCAGCCGGTAGAGTCGGACATGGTCACCGGCTTCGCGCCCAACTGTATGGCCTTCTGGGCAGCGTAAATGGCCACATTGCCCGCGCCGGAGATGGCCACGGTCTTACCGGCCAGTTCGTGGCCGTTCTTTTTCAGCATGGCATTGGTAAAGTACAGCAAGCCGTAGCCCGTGGCCTCGGTCCGGGCCAAAGAGCCCCCGTAGGCCAGGCCCTTGCCGGTCAGCACGCCCTCAAAGCGGTTGGTCAGCCGCTTGTACTGGCCAAACATAAAGCCGATCTCCCTGGCCCCGGTGCCGATATCCCCGGCAGGCACGTCGGTGTCCGCGCCGATATGCCGGAACAGCTCGGTCATAAAGCTCTGGCAGAAGGCCATCACCTCCCGGTCAGACTTGCCCTTGGGGTCAAAGTCGCTGCCGCCCTTGCCCCCGCCGATGGGCAGGCCGGTCAGGCTGTTTTTAAAGATCTGCTCAAACCCCAGGAACTTGATGACGCTGAGGTTCACCGAGGGGTGCAGCCGCAGCCCGCCCTTGTAGGGGCCAATGGCCGAGTTGAACTGTACCCGGAAGGCCCGGTTCACCTGTACCTTGCCCTGATCGTCCACCCAGGGCACCCGGAAGATGACCTGGCGCTCCGGCTCGGTAATGCGCTCCAGAATACCGGCCTGCTCATACTTGGGGTTGGCGTTTATCACCGGCTCCAAAGAGGTCAGCACCTCTTCCGCCGCCTGCAAAAACTCCGGCTCATGGGTGTTTTTGGCTTTCAGCAGTTCTAGCTGGGTAGATACATAAGACATAAATTTTACCTCCAAACTGCAAGTCCGTCTATCTTGTCCTGCAAATTATGTTTCTATATTACCACAAAACCCATGATATTGCAAGTAAAAAAACAGCACCCCGTAAAATTTTTACAAATTCACCAGAAGGAAGTTGCAAATTTGGATTACCCCTAGCGAATTGTAATGCTTGCAGGAAACACCTTGACATCGGCCCGCCCATCAAGTACAATAACAATGTATGTGTGCCGTTTTGGCGCGCATCCTGAGATTGCGTGCCGAATGGTGCGGTTTATTTTGACCTTTTGTATTTTTGTATCCCTGGAAGGAGCGACCCGTCAATGAGCAACCGGAATGTGTATGAATCCCCACTGTCCGCCCGCTATGCCGGCCGGGAGATGAAGTACCTTTTCTCCCCGGACATGAAGTTCCGCACCTGGCGGCGGCTGTGGATCGCCCTGGCCGAAACAGAGCACGAACTGGGCCTGCCCGTAACCCAGGCGCAGGTGGACGAGCTGAAAGCCCACGCGGACGACATCAACTACCAGGTGGCCGAGGCCCGCGAAAAAGAGGTCCGCCACGATGTGATGAGCCATGTGTACGCCTACGGCCAGCAGTGCCCCCAGGCGGCGGGCATCATCCACCTGGGCGCTACCTCTTGCTATGTGGGCGACAATACCGACATCATCATCATGACCGACGCCCTTAAGCTGATCCGGGACAAGCTGGTGAACGTGCTGCGGGTGCTGGCAAAATTCGCCGGGGATTACGCCGGCCTGCCCACCCTGGCCTTTACCCACTTCCAACCGGCCCAGCCCACCACAGTGGGCAAACGCGCCGCTTTGTGGATGCAGGACCTGCTGCTGGACCTGGAGGACGTGGAGTACCAGTTGGGCAAGGCCAGGCTGCTGGGCTGCAAGGGCACCACCGGCACCCAGGCCAGTTTTCTGGAGCTGTTCGAGGGCGACCACGAAAAGGTGAAGGAACTGGACCGCCGCATCGCCCAAAAGCTGGGCTACACAGATAGTTTCCCCGTGTCCGGGCAAACCTATTCCCGCAAGCTGGACAGCCAGATGTTAAACCTCCTTTCCGGTATTGCCCAAAGCGCCGCTAAGTTCTCCAACGATATACGCCTGCTGCAACACCTGAAAGAGGTGGAGGAGCCCTTTGAGAAGGGCCAGATCGGCTCCAGCGCCATGGCCTATAAGCGCAACCCCATGCGCACCGAGCGCATCGCCTCCCTGGCCCGCTACGTGATGAGCGACGCCCTGAACCCCGCCCTCACCGCCGCTACCCAGTGGTTCGAGCGGACGCTGGACGACTCCGCCAACAAGCGCATCAGCGTGGCCGAAGCCTTCCTGGCCACCGACGGCATCCTCAACCTGTACGCCAATGTGGCGGACGGCCTGGTGGTCTACCCCAAGGTCATCCACCAGCGGTTGATGAAAGAGCTGCCCTTTATGGCCACCGAGAACATCATGATGGACGCGGTCAAGCGGGGCGGCGACCGCCAGCAACTGCACGAGGCCATCCGGGTACACTCCATGGCCGCGGCCCGGGTGGTAAAGGAGCAGGGCGGCGAAAACGACCTGCTGGAACGCATCGCCGGCGACCCCCTCTTCGGGGTGGGCATGGAGGCGTTGCAAAACATCCTCCAGCCGGAGAAGTATGTGGGCCGCGCCCCCGAACAGACACGGGAGTTTTTGGCTGACGTGGCCGGCCCCGTGCTGGACAGATATAAAGATATGGAAACCGAGAAACCGGAGGTAACTGTTTGAGCCAAATCGAACTGTATGTGCCCCGCCTGGAGGACCTCTGGTTCCGCCGGCAAATGCTGGCTGACCCGGCCACCATGGGGTATAACAAAGGTTATGCACTTGGTTTCCCGGCGTATCATAACGATACGGGCTGCATAGACTTTCCAGAGAGCGACTGGCCCGGCTGGTATGCCCGCTGGGTCAACGCCCAGCCGGAGCGGTTCTACGCCTACCTGCGGCAGCAGGAGGCTGGAGCGGCCGGGGCATTTTTGGGCGAGGTAAGCCTGTACCAGACCACCGCTCCGGGGGTCTATGAGATGGGCATCGTGCTGCACAGCGCCCAGCGGGGCAAGGGCTATTCCGCCGGGGGCCTCCGCCTGCTGCTGGCGTATGCCTTCGGGGAACTGGCTGCCGGCAAGGTCACCAACACCTTTGAGCCCGCCCGCGCCGCTGCCCTAAAGCTCCACCGTTCCGTGGGCTTTCAGGTGGAAAAGGAGGAAGCCGGGCTGCTGTACCTTTCCCTTACGGCAGAGGGCTACCGAAAAGCAACCAAGTAAGAGCCAGGTAAGGCCCGGCGCGGCACAGAAACCCAGACCCCAATCCCGGCAATTAAACCGGCAAGCGCAGGCCAAAAAGCAAAATAAAACCAAGAAGAATAACTAAAGATAAAGAAAATTAAATGGATAAAAAGAAAAATAAAAAGATAATAAAATGGATAAAGAAAAAATAGATAAAGAAAAAGAAAAAACATAAAATAAATAGATACGAAACAGATAGAAAAATAAAGTAAAGAAAAATAAAATTAAGAAGAAAATAAATAAGAAAAAGAAAGAAGAAAATAAAAAATAAGTAAAGAGAAAAAGAAAAACGCCGGACACGCAGCGGCCGAAGGGTCGAGCGGCAAGCAAAAAGGTCAGAGAAAAGGCAGCTAACGGCACAAAAGTTTTTGAAGGGTGCAGGGAAACTTTTTTCAAAAAGTTTCCCTGCCCGCCGGAGGCACGGAGGCCGCCTTTAACAAAAATACACAAGCAAGCAACACAAGCAAAAGAAAGGCTAGGAGAAATATGGTAAAAGCAATCGTGGGCGCCTGTTGGGGCGACGAGGGTAAGGGCAAGATCACAGACACCATGGCCGAGAACTCGGACATAGTGGTGCGGTTCCAGGGGGGCTGCAACGCCGGGCACACCATCATCAACGCGTACGGCCGTTTCGTGCTGCACCAGTTGCCGGCGGGGGTATTCCGGCAAAACATCACCAACATCATTGGCAACGGGGTGGCCCTGTCGCCGGAAAACTTCCTCAGCGAGCTGGAATACATCCAAAAGGGCGGCGTGCCCAAGCCGAAGATGCTGATCTCCGACCGCTGCCAGGTGCTGATGCCCTACCACAAGGAGTTGGACGGCCTGGAAGAGGCCCGTCTGGCCGATAAGGCTTTCGGCTCCACCAAATCGGGCATTGCCCCCTTCTATTCCGACAAATTCGCCAAAATCGGTTTCCAGCTCAGCGACCTGTTCGACGGCAAAGACGCCCTCATGGAGCGCATCGACCATGTGCTGGGCCTGAAAAACGTGCTGTATACCCAGCTTTACCACCAGCAGCCCCTGGACCGGGAGGAGATCTACCAGCAGTTGATGACCTACAAGGAGATGCTGGCCCCCTATATCGCCGACACCACCACCCTGCTGTACAACGCCGTGCGGGAGGGCAAGACCATCCTGCTGGAGGGCCAGTTGGGCTCCCTGCGGGACCCGGACATGGGCATTTACCCCATGACCACCTCCTCTTCGCCCCTGGCCGGTTACGGCGCGGTGGGGGCGGGGGGCATCCCGCCCTATGCCATCGGCAAAATCGTGTCCGTGGTCAAGGCCTATTCCAGCGCGGTAGGCGCCGGGGAGTTTGTGTCCGAGATCTTTGGCCAGGAGGCCGAGGAGCTGCGCCGCCGGGGCGGCGACGAGGGCGAGTTCGGCGCCACCACCGGCCGCCCCCGGCAGGTAGGCTGGCTGGACCTGGTGGCCGCCCGCTACGGCTGCATGGTGCAGGGCGCCACCGATGTGGCCTTCACCGTGCTGGACGCCCTGGGCTATCTGGACGAGATCCCCGTGTGCGTGGCCTACGAGTTGGACGGCAAGCAGATCGACCACTTCCCGCCCACAGCCCAGTTGAAAAAGTGCAAGCCCGTGCTGGAAACCCTGCCCGGCTGGAAGTGCGATATCCGGGGCATCAGAAGGTACGAGGACCTGCCGGAAAACGCCCGCCGGTACGTAGAGTTTGCCGAAAAGGCCCTGGGCGTCCCCGTCACCATGGTTTCCAACGGCCCCGGCCGCGAGGACATCATCTACCGCTGAACCTCCACGCCCATCCCCAACAAAAAGAAACAAAAAACCCGCTCCCACCCGCCGGTCGAGCAAACCACCCGGCCTCCTAAGAGCGGCAGATAACGTCACAAAAGTCTTTGGGGATTCTTAAACCCCTTTCTTCAGAAAGGGGTTTAAGCCGCCAGAGGTAAAAAAGCAAACCAAGCAAATTAACCCCATAAAGGAGGCGCATCACCATGTGTGGGATCGTAGGCTATATAGGTGGGCAGCAGGCTGCCCCGGTACTGTTAGAGGGGCTGGAGCGGCTGGAATACCGGGGCTATGACTCGGCAGGGGTAGCCGTGTACAATGGCAGCGGCGTGCAGGTTGTCAAGTCAAAGGGCAGGCTGTCGGTGCTGCGGGGTATTTTGGCAGACGGGGCCGGGCTGCCGGGCCTGGCAGGCATTGGCCACACCCGCTGGGCCACCCATGGGGCGCCCTCCGACGTCAACTCCCACCCCCAGGTCAGCGACGGCGGCCTGTTCGCGGTGGTGCACAACGGCATCATCGAAAACTACCTGTACCTAAAAAACCATCTCAAGCGCCGGGGCGTGGCCTTTGTGTCCGATACCGACACCGAGGTGGTGGCCCAGATGCTGGAATACTACTACCACGGCGATGTGCTGCAAGCCATCCAGCAAGTTATCGCCCGGGTAGAGGGCAGCTACGCGCTGGGCATTATCTGCGCCGCCTGCCCGGAAAAGGTTTTCGCCGTGCGCAAGGACAGCCCGCTGATCGTGGGCCGGGGGGAGGGGGAGAACTTCATCGCCTCCGACGTGACCGCCATTTTGCGCCATACCCGGCGGATCTGCCGGCTCCAGGACGGGGAGATCGCCGTGCTGGAGCGGGACAGGGCCCGGTTCTTCGACGGGGACCTGGAACCCCTGGATAAGCCCGAAGAACTGGTGGAGTGGGACGTGGCCGCCGCCGAGAAGGGGGGCTACGAGCACTTTATGATGAAGGAGATCTGCGAGCAGCCCGAGGCCCTGGGCAAAACCATCTCCCCCCGCATCCGGGCGGGCCGGGTGGTGCTGGACGATATCGTGTTCACCCCCGCCCAGTTGCGGGATATCCACCGGGTCTACATTGTGGCCTGCGGCACCTCCTACCATGTGGGGGCCGTGGCCAAGTATGCCTTCGAACAACTGCTGCGCCTGCCCATTGAGGTGGACGTGGCCTCCGAGTTCCGCTACCGGGACCCGGTCCTGGACAGCCGCACCCTGGTGATCATCATCAGCCAGTCCGGCGAAACCGCCGACACCCTGGCCGCCCTGCGGGAGGCCAAGCGGCAGGGGGCCCAAACCTTGGCCATCGTAAACGTGGTGGGCAGCACCATTGCCAACGAGGCCGGCCATGTGCTGTACACCTGGGCCGGGCCGGAGATCGCCGTGGCCTCCACCAAGGCATACAGCACCCAGTTGGCCGTGGTCTACCTGATCGCCCTCTATATGGCCCAGCAGTTAGGGGCCCTGCCGCCGGAGGAACTGGCCGGCTATATCCGGGAGCTGGAGCGCCTGCCCGCCCTGGCAGAGCGCTGCCTGCAAGATAAAGAGGCGGTCCAGTACCTGGCGTCCCAGTACTTCCACGCCAAAGATATGTACTTCATCGGCCGCAATGTGGACTACGCCGCCTCGCTGGAAGCCTCCCTGAAGCTGAAGGAGATCTCCTATATCCACTCCGAGGCCTACACCGCGGGGGAGTTGAAACACGGCCCCATCTCCCTGATCGAAGAGGGCACGCTGGTCATCGCCATCTGCACCTGTGGGCGGCTCTTCGACAAAATGATGTCCAATATCCGGGAGGTCAAGGCACGGGGGGCGGTGGTGCTGGGCATCACCACCGAAGACCTGCGGGAAACCCTGGCCCAGGAAACCGACTGGCAGTTCTGCGTGCCCAAAACCGCCGGTTTCATGCTACCCTCCATGAGCATCCTGCCCCTGCAACTGTTCGCCTATTATACCGCCGGCATGAAGGGCTGCGACATCGATAAGCCCCGTAACCTTGCCAAGTCCGTAACGGTGGAGTAGCCCCAAGCGCCCGGCCCGGCCTTCCCGGCCAGGGGGGAGGCTGCCCGCCCCATGCCCCGCCCTACTTTTTTAAACCATCTTCCGGCCCCGGCCCCCTCTGCCGGCAGCCCCAAAAGGAGGCCCCATGCAAAATACAGAGCGCCTGCAACACATCAAAATGTTTGTGCTGGATATGGACGGCACCATCTACCTGGGGGAGCGCCTGTTCCCCTTCACCCCCGGTTTCCTTCGCCGGGTGCTGGAAACCGGCCGGGACTACTGCTTTTTCACCAACAACAGTTCCCAAAACCGCCAGGCCTACCTGGAGAAACTTGGCCGCATGGGGCTCTCGGTGCCCCCCGAAAAAATGCTGATCTCCAACGGCGTCCTGCTGGAATGGCTGGCGGAGAACCGGCCGGGGGAGAGCGCCTACGTGGTCGGCACCCCCGCCCTGGAGGAGGACTTCCGGCAGGCGGGGATCGCCCTAAGCGACACAGCCCCCCACTACGTGGTGCTGGGCTTTGACACCACCCTCACCTACGAAAAGCTGCGGCTGGCCTGCGGGTTCATCCGCCAGGGCGCGGCGGTTTACGGCGCCAACCCGGACTGGAACTGCCCGGTAGAGGGCGGTTTCATCCCGGACTGCGGCTCCATCGCCGCGCTGGTCAAAGCGTCCACCGGGGTGCAGTGCCCGTTCTTCGGCAAGCCCTCGCCCCACACGCTGCGCTATATGTTGAAACACACGGGCTGCCAGCCACAAGAACTTGCGGTAGTCGGCGACCGCCTCTATACGGACATCGCCGTGGCAGCAGACAGCGCCGTCACCTCCATTTTGGTGATGAGCGGCGAAACCACCCCCCAAATGCTGGCGGAAAGCCCCATCCGGCCCGACCTGGTTTTTGCCGATCTGGGGGAGCTGGCCGGGGCGTTGGGGTAATATCCCGCAAAAAAAGGGGCAGTCTAACCTGTAAAGGAGGGACTGCCACATGGAATACTTCAACGCATTTTGGGTGGGCGGGCTCATCTGCCTCATTGGCCAGTTGCTCATCGACCTCACCGGCCTGACCCCGGCCCGCATCATGGTGCTTTTCGTCACCCTGGGCGTGCTGCTGGGGGGCGTGGGCCTGTACGGCCCCCTGGTAGATTACGCCGGGGCAGGGGCCACGGTGCCCCTGTGCGGGTTCGGCTGGGCCCTGTCCGAGGGCGTGCGCAAAGCGGTGGTCGAGCAGGGTTTCCTGGGCGTGTTCACCGGCGGGCTGACAGCCGGCGCGGCGGGCACCACAGCGGCGGTGTTTTTCGGCTACCTGGCGGCACTGCTGGCCAGGCCGCGGGATAAGGCATAAGCATCCAGGCAAAAAAGGCGAAAAGGCACAGCCGCCCCGCAAAACCCACAAAAATACCCCGCAGCCCTATGCTGCGGGGTATTTCGGTTATCCGGCCGTCAGGCGCACAATTCCCGCACAGTGGGAAACCGCCTCAAACTGCATCTGCGGGAAATGCTCCCGCAACTCTTCATACACCAAATAGAATTCCTCCCCGTCCCAATCGTCCCCGCTCCGGGCGCGGCAAGCTTCCAGTTGCCCGCGGGTCCCAAAGGCCACGTCGCCCACCAGCAGTTGCCCGCCGGGGGCCAGCAGGGGTAAAAGCCCCGCCAAAAACCCGGCCTTCTCCCTGTCCGGTAGATGATGGACAGCGTAGGTAGAAAGGATACAATCATACGTCTGCCCCAGCAGCTCCGAGGGCAGTCCAGCAGCCATATCCCCCAAAAACAGGTGGGCGCCGGGCATCTTTGCCTGTGCGGCCTCCCGCATTTTGGGCGAAAAATCCAACCCCCACACCTGGCAGCCCATATCATACAGCCGGGCGGTCAGTGTGGCCGTGCCAAAGCCAATATCCAGCACCCGGCAGGGGCCGGCTGCCAAAACGTCCTGAAAAATACGCCCCAGTACCTTTTTGTAGCCGGCAAAGGGGTAGGTGTTGCTTTCGTCAGAAAGGCCAACGGCCTGATCATAGCCGTCCGCCCAAAGGTCAAAGCCATGTTTGTCCAACAAGGGTACATCCTCCTAAGCAGGGGCGGGGAGGGGCAGGGGGCCCGTTTGGGCATGGCAAAGCCCACCTCCTTCCGGCGTTGGAGGGCCGCCGCTTTTATTGGATCGAGCAGTCCAAATAGTGCTCCAGCTCTTCCTCGTCCCGTTTGTGATCCAAATACAGCAGCAGGGCCGTTACCGAGGCCGCTACGGCCGCAATGGCGGTAATCAAACCGATCAGCAGTGTAAGTTTCGTCCCCTTTTTCATATAGGCCACCTCCAAATAATAGGTATGTATATATAATAACCAGTATTCTACAAAAAGTCAAGGGTATATTTGTAAAGGAAGCGTCCAAAATGAAGAGTTAAAAAACGAGGCTCCAGCGAACAAATAGTAAAAGTTTCGTCGTCTCACCTGCCGGTTCGGTCGGCTCGTGACGGCCACCCCCGGTGGCCCTCGCCCTTTTCAAAGGTGGCGGGGTTCTTAGGGGGCGACAGCCGAGAATCAGGGCCCAAGAGTTGGCTACGCCAACTCTCCGCCGCCGGAGGCCAAAATTTCGTCACAAACTCTCCGCTTTGGACACCCGCAAAAAGATAAAAGGCCGGAACCCAGCAGGATCCGAGCCTTCGAAAAGCAAACTAACAAAACCAGCGTAATAAAGCAAGCAGCTTACGCGCCGGCGTGCAGTTTTTTATCCAGGGCAGCCTTTTTGTGGGCAGCATTGTTCTTGTGGATAATGCCCCTGGCAGCGGCCTGGTCAATCTTCTTCATGGCGGTGCGCACCTCGGCAACCTTGTTGTCCGCATTGCTCTCAATGGCCGCGTTGGCCTTCTTGATCTGCGTTTTCAGTTGCGAGTTGGCAGCGCGGTTCAGCATGGTCTTGGTGGCAATGACCTTCACGCGCTTTTTGGCAGATTTGATGTTCGGCAAGTGTAACACCTCCTTACCCATCGGCTTACTAAAGGTTATGATAGCACAAAACCAAAGAAATTGCAAGCTTTTTTTCAAGGCTTTGGCAGGGCGCCCCCGCACAGGAAACCGGGGCGAAAATGTGAAAGATTTGTGAATTGTAAAAAAATGTGAAAAAGCCTCTTGACTTTTACTGACCATAAGGATAGAATAGGTTTAGCACTTGAGAGTGGTGAGTGCTAAAACACAAATTGCGTTATCTCTTATCGCTGGGCCGTGCCACGGCGCGCCCCGGCGGATACCGCCCCCCGGCGGCGGAAAGCCGGGAGAAAGGGAAGGCCCCGCCATTAAAATTTTGGGCCGAAGGTGTTTGCAATGCAGGTAAAGCCTTTGCTGGACAGAGTCCTTATTAAAACCGAGGATGCCGAGGAAACCACCAAAAGCGGCATCGTCCTGGCTGCCAAAAGCCAGGAGAAACCCCAGATCGCCCGGGTCATCGCCGTTGGCCCCGGGGGCGAGATCGACGGCAAAGAGGTAAAAATGTACCTGAAAGAAGGGGACCGGGTCATCTCCGCCAAGTACAGCGGCACCGAGGTGAAGATCGACGGCGAGGAGTACACCATCGTCAAGCAGTCGGACATCCTGGCCGTGGTGGAGTAAGAGCCCCCGGCAGCATACGTCAAGCAAAAACACAATCTATTTAAAACACCCATCAGAAAGGACATGATGCAGATATGGCTAAGAAGATCGTCTACGGCGAGGAGGCCCGCAAGGCGCTGCTCAGCGGCGTCAACCAGTTGGCCGATACGGTAAAGATCACCCTGGGCCCAAAGGGCCGCAACGTGGTGCTGGATAAGAAGTTCGGCGCCCCCCTGATCACCAACGACGGCGTCACCATCGCCAAAGAGGTGGAGCTGGAGGATGCCTACGAGAACATGGGCGCCCAACTGGTCAAAGAAGTCGCCACCAAAACCAACGATGTGGCCGGCGACGGCACCACCACCGCCACCCTGCTGGCCCAGGCCCTGGTCCGTGAGGGCATGAAGAACGTCACCGCCGGCGCCAACCCCATGGTCTTGCGCAAGGGCGTGCAAAAAGCCACCGAGGCTGCCGTGGACGCCATCGTCCAGAACAGCCAGAAGGTCAGCGGCACCAAAGACATCGCACGGGTAGCCGCCGTTTCCTCCTCCAGCGACGAGATCGGCCAACTGATCGCCGACGCCATGGAGAAAGTCACCTCCGACGGCGTCATCACCGTAGAGGAGAGCAAGACCGCCGAAACCTACAGCGAGGTAGTCGAGGGCATGATGTTCGACCGGGGCTATGTCACCCCCTATATGGCCACCGATACCGACAAAATGGTGGCCGAGCTGGACGACCCCTATATCCTCATTACCGATAAGAAAATCTCCAACATCCAGGAGATCCTGCCCCTGCTGGAGCAGATCGTCCAGTCCGGCAAAAAGCTGCTGATCATCGCCGAGGACATTGAGGGCGAGGCCCTCACCACCCTGATCCTCAACCGCCTGCGGGGCACCTTCGTGTGCGTAGCCGTCAAGGCCCCCGGCTTTGGCGACCGCCGCAAGGAGATGCTGGTGGACATCGCCACCCTCACCGGCGGCCAGGTTATCTCTGAGGAAGTGGGCCTGGACCTGAAGGAAACCACCGTGGATATGCTGGGCCATGCCCGCCAGGTCAAGGTGGATAAAGAGAACACCATCATTGTAGACGGCGCCGGGGACAGCGAGGCCATCAAGGCACGGGTCGGGCAGATCCGCTCCCAGATCGAAACCACCACCAGCGAGTTCGACAAAGAGAAGCTGCAAGAGCGCCTGGCCAAGCTGGCCGGCGGCGTGGCGGTCATCAAGGTGGGCGCCGCTACCGAGATCGAGATGAAGGAAAAGAAACTGCGCATCGAGGACGCCCTGGCCGCCACCAAGGCCGCTGTGGAAGAGGGCATCGTAGCCGGCGGCGGCACCGCCCTTATCGACGCCATCCCCGCCGTGCAGGCCTATGTAAACAGCGCCGAGGGCGACGAAAAGACCGGCGCCGCCATCGTGCTCAAGGCCCTGGAGGAGCCCGTCCGCCAGATCGCCGCCAACGCCGGCATCGAGGGTTCCGTGATCGTGGAGCAGCTTAAGCGGGACCACAAGGTGGGCCAGGGCTACAACGCCCTTACCGGCGAGTTCCAGGATATGATCCAGGCCGGCATCGTAGACCCCACCAAGGTTACCCGTTCCGCCCTGCAAAACGCCTCTTCCGTGGCCGCCACCATCCTCACCACCGAGTCCCTGGTAGCGGACATCAAAGAGCCCACCCCGCCCGCAGCCCCGGCCCCGGACATGGGCGGGATGTATTAATGATGCATTGAAATCCCCCGAAAACACGGGATTCTTGCCTAACTGAAACCTTGCTTTACACAAAATTTACACCATTCCTTTGCATTACGCGAGGAAGGTAAAACAAAAAGAGCAGCCCCGGATTACGCCGGGCCTGCTCTTTTCTCTATTCCCCCGCACCAAAAAATAAGAAGAATAAAAGAAAAACAACAAAACAGAAAAATAAATTATGGAAAAACAAAAATAAAATAAAACAAAAAAGCAAAATTAGGGCTTGTTTGAAAAATCGAAAACGCCGTCTTTTTACCCAGAAACAACCATCTTCTGCGTCGAAAATCCTCGTAATACGCAAGTATTACTTGCGGTTTTCTCCTTGAATCTGACCGTTTCTGGTCAAAAATCCGTCATTTCCTCTATTTTCAAACAAGCCCTAAGAAATAAACAACAAGGAATAAAAAAGAAAAAAAGAAAAAGAAAAAAAGAAAAAATAAGAAAAGAAAAAAAGTAATAAAACCCCCCAGAATCCCTCCCCACACGAACAAAAAAAGCCTCCCGTCAAGCGCGCGCAAAAGTTTTGTCCACTTTTTCAAAAGTGGTGGGGTTCTTAGGGGTGAAACCCCTAAGCCGCCGGAGGCACCCCCGGAGGCCCCCCCGGCGGCACCCCAACCCCGCCCCGGCCAAGGCCAGCTTGCCATTCTCCGCAAAAGGTGGTATACTTACATAAAACGGCATAAAGCGGCATAAAGCAGCATAAAGCGGCAAAAAACGGCACGCGTCCCATATCCCTGCCAGATGAAGGGAAGTTACCTATGTACATTGCAGATCTCCACATCCACTCCCACTACGCACGGGCCACCAGCAAGGCCAGCACGCCCGAGCACCTGGACCTCTGGGCCCGGCGCAAGGGCATTGGCCTCGTCGGCACCGGGGACTTCACCCACCCGGCCTGGCGGCAGGAGCTGCGGGACAAGCTGGAACCCACCGGAAACGGCCTTTACGTGCTCAAAGAGGCCTACCGCATCCGGGACAACACCGCCCCGGAAAACCCGCGCCCCCACTTTACCGTCACCGGCGAGATCAGTTCCATCTACAAAAAAGAGGGCCGTGTCCGCAAGGTGCACAGCCTCCTCCTCCTGCCCGGCCTGGAGGAAGCCGAACGGGTGTCCCGGCGGCTGGAGCAGATCGGCAACCTCCATGGGGACGGCCGGCCCATTTTGGGCCTGGACTGCCACGACCTGCTGGAGATCCTCCTCGCCCTTTGCCCCCAGGCGGTCTACATCCCCGCCCATATCTGGACGCCCCATTTCTCCCTTTTCGGGGCTTTTTCCGGGTTTGATTCCGTAGAGGCCTGTTTCGGCGACCTGTCGCCCCATATCCACGCCATGGAAACCGGCCTCTCCTCCGACCCGCCCATGAACTGGCGGGTGCCCGCCCTGGACCCTTACCGGCTGATCTCCAACTCCGACGCCCACTCCCCGGCCAAGCTGGGCCGCGAGGCCAACCTTCTGGATACCGAGCTGTCCTATCCGGGCCTGCAAGCCGCCCTGGAAACCGGCCGGGGTTTCCTGGGCACCCTGGAGTTCTTCCCCCAGGAGGGCAAGTACCACTACGACGGCCACCGGAAGTGCGGCTTGTGCCTCTCCCCGGAGGAAACCGGCCGCTACGGCGGCGTCTGCCCGGTCTGCGGCCAAAAGCTGACGGTCGGGGTGTCCCACCGGGTGGAGCAACTGGCCGCCCGCCCCCTGGGCTACCGCCCTGCCGGGGCCCCCGTTTACGAGAGCCTGGTCCCCCTGCCGGAGCTCATCGCCGCCTCGCTGGGCTGTACGGCTGCCAGCGCCCGGGCAGCGGGCCTCTACCAAACCCTGCTGCAAAAGCTGGGCCCGGAGTTCCCCATCCTGCGGGCCCTCCCGCTGGAGGACATCCGCGCCGTGGCCGGCCCCCTGGTGGCAGAGGGCGTCCGCCGCCTGCGGGCAGGCCAGCTTACCTGGAGCCCCGGCTTTGACGGTATGTACGGCGCCCTCCGCCTGTTCACCCCCGGCGAGCGCCAAACCCTGCAAGGCCAAACCGCCCTGTTTCAAGATTCCCCCAACCCGGCCCAACCCCCACGGTTGCCCGCCCGGCCCGCCCCAGCGCCTGCCCAGGCGGCCCCTGTCCCGCCGCCCCCGCCCCCGGCCCCCTGCTGGAACGAACACCAGCGCCAGGCCATTACTGCCACCCAGCGGGCCATTCTGGTGAAGGCAGGCCCCGGCACCGGCAAAACCGGCACCCTGTCCGCCCACATCCTGCACCTGATAGAAACCCGGCGGGTCAGCCCCGCCCACATCACGGCGGTAACTTTTACCAATCAGGCCGCCGGCCAGTTGCGGGCGCGCATCCAGGCCCAGTTGGGCAAGGGCCCGGCCGCCAAGGTGCAAATCGGCACCTTCCACGCCCTGGCCCACCAGCGCCTGCTGGCCGGGGGCACAGCCCTCCCGCTGGCCGGCCCGGCGGAAACCCATGCCCTGGCCGAGGCCGTCTGCCGGGAACTGTCCCTGTCAACCCCCGTGTCCCGGCTGCTCACCCAAATCTCCAACGAGAAGTCCAGCCTGGGCCCGCCGGGCACCTTTGTAGAGCCCCCGGTGCTGGCCGCCTACCAGGCCGGCTTGGAAAGCTGGGGCCTCTTAGACTTTGACGACCTGCTGCTAAAGGCCCTGCAAGCCGCCGCAGGGGCGGATGCCGGCGTGTTCCCCTACCTGCTGGTGGATGAGTTCCAGGATGTCACCCCTTTGCAATACCGGCTGATCCGGGCCTGGAACCAGGGGGGCCGGGAACTGTTCGTTATCGGCGACCCGGACCAGGCCATCTACGGGTTCCGTGGGGCGGACGCCGGCTGTTTCCAAAAGCTGGCCGGGGACTTCCCCGGGGCCCTTACCGTCACCCTTACCGAGAACTACCGCTCCTCCCCCCAAATCCTCTCCCTGGCCACCCAGGCCATTGCCCCCAATCCGGGCGGGGAAAGGCTGCTGCGCCCCCACTGCCCGGCGGGCCCGCCGGTGCGGGTGGTAGAGGCCCCCAGCCCCCTGGCCGAGGCCATCTTTCTGGCCAAAGAGATCGGCCGCCTCACCGGCGGTGTGGGGATGCTGGAGGCCCACGCCCAGCCCGCCGTCCCAGGGGGCCCCTGGGGGTTCGAGGACATCGCCATCCTCTACCGCACCCACCGGCAAGCGGCCCTGCTGGAAGAATGCCTGCAAAAAGAGGGCATCCCCTACCAGGTGGCCGGCCGCGAGCCCTTTTTGCAGGAGAAGGCCGTCCGGGCAGCGGCCTGTTTCTTCCGGTCCCTGCTGAGCCCGGCAGACGGCCTGGCCGCCCACACGGCCCGGCTGCTGCTGTGGGGCGGCAGCCCCACCGGGCAGGCCGAAACCGCCTACGCCGCCCTGGCGGAACAGTTCCGGCCCCGGCTAAAGACCAAAAGCCCCCAGGTACTGCTGGAGCAATGGGCAGGGGAGATGGGCCTGGCAGAGGATCCCGGCCTGGAGAAACTCTGCCAGATGGCGGCCTTTTACCGGCGGATGCCGGCGTTCCTGGAGGCCCTGGAAACCGGCGTGGAAAGCGACCTGCGCCGTTGCAACGGCAAGCGGTACACCGCCGCCGCGGTCACGCTGATGACCCTCCACGGCGCAAAGGGGCTGGAATTCCCGGTTGTGCTGCTCTATGGGGTCCGTGCCGGGCTGATCCCCTTCGCCGGCGGCCAGCCCCCGGCCAGCCAGCAGGAGGAACGCCGCCTGTTCTATGTGGGCCTCACCCGCGCCAAGCAGGCGCTGCTGCTCACCACCTCCCCCCAGCCGTCCCCCTTCCTGCAAGCCCTCCCCGCCGGGGCCTGCACCCAGCAAAAAGCCCCCCAGCCCATCCCAACCCCCCGCCAAACCACCCTCTTCGACCTCCTGTAGCCCCTGCCTCCCCCCGTGTTGCCTCCGGCGGCTTAGGAGTTTCACCCCTAAGAACCCCACCACCTTTGAAAAGGGCGAGGGCCGCCGGGGGCGGCCGTCACGAGCCGACCGAACCGGCAGGTGAGACGACGAAACTTCTGTGTTTCGCCTTCTTATTTCTCACTGATACTCCTATGCCTTCTTTACCTTTCTACAGATAACCCCCACCATATAAGCAATCTATTTATAACAATTTTATTTAATTATAATTTGTATAATGTTAAACTACATCTATCTGTTTTCGTCCAACATAAAATAATATTTGTTATTATATAAGCAATCATTTTATTATAATTTTTTAAAATTATAGTTATAATAATATATAATCAAATAAATTTGTTAGATTATAAACTTCATAATATTCTATCGCAATTTATCCTTTCCCTATTTCTGGAAAAAAGAAAAACATAAAAGTTTTGTCCACTTTTTCAAAAGTGGTGGGGTTTTTAGGGGCAACGCCCCTAAACCGCCGGAGGCAAAAAAAGCACCCCCCTCAAAAAGAGAATACCGCGCAAAACTTTACTAAGCTAAATTAAAGAACCTGTTAAGACCCTGCCAAGACCGCCCTGATAACCCCTCAAGACCGGGGGATTATCCTATCCTAACCGCCCCATAAACTGCCTGGGAACGGGGGGTAAAAACCCGTTTTTCCCCCTTTTTCTGTCCCCTAACCGGAAAGGAGCCTGCCCATGCCCTCCCTCAGCCTGTTGATCAAGCCCTCTTCCGGGGGCTGTAATATCCGTTGCAACTACTGCTTTTACCACGACGAGCAGCTACACCGCGAAACCTTCTCCTACGGTTCCATGTCCGAGGAAACCCTAGAAACCCTAGTAAAAAGCGCCCTTTCCTACGCCACCACCCGCTGCTCCTTCGGCTTTCAGGGGGGAGAGCCCACCCTACGGGGGCTGGGCTTTTACCGCCGCCTGGTGCAACTGCAAAAGCAGTACAACGTCCACCACGCGGAAATCGCCAACGCCATCCAAACCAACGGCCTCCTCCTGGACAGCGAATGGGCCCAATTCCTCCGGGAAAACCGCTTTCTGGTAGGCCTCAGCCTGGACGGCACCAAGGATGTACACGACGAAAACCGCCTGGATCCCGGCGGGAAAGGCACATTTAACCGGGTGCTGCAAGCGGCGCAAAAGCTGGCAGCCCATCAGGTGGAGTTCAACCTGCTCACCGTTGTGACCAACAGAACCGCTGAAAATATAGCTAAAATATATAATTTTTACCGACGATCCGGCTTTCCTTATCAGCAATATATACCATGCTTAGACCCCCTGGACGAGGACCGAGGCGCATCGCCCTACTCCCTCACACCTGAAAAATACGCCAGTTTCCTTACCACCCTCTTTGACCTGTGGTACCGGGACGTAACTGCGGGCAAGTTCATCTACATCCGCTATTTCGAAAACCTGCTGGGTATGCTGCTGGGCTGCCCGCCAGAGCACTGTGGCCTCAGTGGCCAGTGTGTCATACAATATGTGGTAGAGGCTGACGGCTCCGTCTACCCCTGCGACTTCTATTGCCTGGACGAATGGCGGCTGGGCAATATCCGGGAGCAGGGTTTCCGGGCGTTAGCCACCTGTGAAACCGCCAAGCGATTTCTCCAGCAGGGCAGCGCGGGCCGGCAAGGCTGCCAAACCTGCCCCTACGCCCCCGTCTGCCGGGGCGGCTGCCGCCGGGATCGGGAGCCTTTAGCAGCAGGCAGCAATTACTTCTGCCCGGCCTACAAGGCGTTTTTTGCCTATGCGCTGCCCCGCCTACAAGTGCTGGCACGCTCTATTCGCCAACAGGAAGGGGGAAGGCTAAGATGACGGGCCTTGTGATGTTTTTGGTATGCCTGGCCGCATCGGGCGTGGGTGCTGTAGCCGGGTATGGAGGCGGGGTCATTATCAAGCCGATCTTGGATGCTTTGCACATATTGCCGGTATCCACCATCAGTTTTTTGTCTGGTTGCACAGTGCTGGCCATGTCTGTGGTGTCCCTGCTGAAGAGCCGGGGCAACGGCGTGCGCTTGCGGGTGAGAACCACCACGCCCCTGGCCTTGGGCGCGGCCCTTGGCGGGTTGCTGGGCAAGTGGCTGTTCGAGCTGGTAAAGGCTGGCGCGGATGAGAACGTGTTGGGATTGGCCCAATCCTCCCTGTTGCTGGTAACTACCGTGCTGGTATGGCTATATACCCTAAAAAAGGATGAATTACCCGCCTATCACCTAGCAAATCTGCCGGTTTGTGCCCTGGTTGGGCTGGCTTTGGGGGGGGGTGTCTGCCTTTTTGGGCATTGGCGGTGGGCCGCTAAATGTAGCGCTGCTGTTCCTGTTCTTCTCTATGGAGGCCAAGGAGGCGGCCAAAAACTCGATCTTTATCATCCTGTTTTCCCAGGCAGCCAGCCTCCTCAGCGCCATAGCCCAGCAGAACGTGCCCCAGTTTGCCTGGCAGCACCTGCTGCTAATGGCCGTAGGCGGCGCCGGGGGCGCGCTGCTGGGGGCCGCCCTAAGCAAAAAGATGGATAACAGGGCTGTAGAACGCCTTTTATTGTGCCTAATGCTGGTCATTATCGGCATCAATGTGTATAATGTGGTGACGTATGGCCTAGCCATGATGGCCTTGAGTCTGTTTTAAAACCGGAGAAATGCCGGATTTTTGTCCAAAAACGAGGGCTTTCAAGGAAAAAACCGCAAGAAAGGCTTGCCGCCAGAAAGGCTTGCAGCCTTTCGAGGATTTTTGACACAGAAAGCACCGTATTGGGGCAAAATAGACGGCGTTTCGGCGTTTTAAAACAGACTCTAGGGGAGAGAGGACGCACAAAACGGCCTTTTGCCATACAGAAAAAAGCACACAGAGGGGGCCTCTGCGTGCTTTTTTCCTTTTGTGAGGGCCTGTATGGCCGGGGAACCGTTAGAAATCGTACTCAATGACGCCCCAGGGCGTTTCCTGCCGGTGCAGGGCCACAGATTGGGACATGGCCCGGACTTCCTCGCCGGTAACGCTGCGGTGGAGCTGCTGGGAGATAAAGATAGCGTCAGAGAGCAGGGCTGTTTCCATGGCAATGTAGGGGGAGTCGATGCGGGTGCTGTCATCCAGGTCGCCCCGCAGGTAGGCCACCCAGTGGACCTGGTTGTCATTATAGAGGGCCATTTTGGGGTCTACCTGGGCCTCCTTGCGGCCGTTTTCCTGGCAGTTGATGACCTTAGAGGTCTTAAGCCCGTCCTCATAGCCGAAGAACTCCAGGGTGGGCTTTTGGGCGCTGCCGCCGCCGGAGATACGCCCGCCTTTCGGCACGGCCAGGTCGCCGCCGGTGGTGTCCACATCAATCAGTTTCAGGCCGCCCAAAGAGCCGGCAATAAAGCTGGTGCCCACTTCGTCCATATGCATGGCCCAGTCCTCGTAGATGTCCAGGGATACGCCGTTTTTAAAGGTGGCAATGCCCACGCTCAAATCCTCCACATCATAGCTGAGGCCGGGCGGCAGCAGCCGGGGGTCCTGGTAGTAGTCAGCGGAGGATACGCCAAATACGGTGTCCAACTCCGGCATCCCCATAACGTAGAGCATCTGGGAGAGGTGGTAGATGCCCAGGTCGCACAGGGGGCCATGTACGCCAACCTCTTTGGAGATAAAATCACGGGAGAAATTGGGCATATCAAAACCCGGACGGCCCTCCCGGCGGTGGCCCACGCTGCGGGCGTGGTAAAGCTTGCCCAGCTTGCCCTCTTCAATCATCTTTTTGGCCAGGCGGGTCTGCAAATTGTAAATAGAACTCAGTTGCACAGCCAGTTTTTGACCGGTGGCTTTGGCCGCGTCGTAGATGATCTTGGCGTCGGCATAGCTGGCGGCCATAGGCTTTTCGCAGTAGCAGGGGTAGCCGGCCTTCATAACGGCCACCGACACGGGGGTGTGCAGGTTGTTGTGCACGCACACGTCAATGGCATCCAGGTCGTCCCGTTTCAGCATTTCCCGGAAGTCCACATATAGGTTTTCTTCGGGGATATCGTAGCGCTGGCCCCAGGCCTTTACCTTGGCCTCGTCAATGTCGCATCCGGCCACGACTTTTGTGCCGGGGATATGGGACCAGATGGTCATGTGCCGGTTGGAGATCATGCCGGTGCCGATGATCCCGATCCGAAGTTCTTTCATAAGCTGATCAGCCTCCTGAGTAAGTATAGATGTGCGCAACAAGCAGGAATATTATACCGCTTTGGGCTGGAAAGTGCAAGGGGGAACCGGAAAGAGGTGTGTGCATATATTAAAGTAATACGCCGTTGCCTCCGGGGCTAGGGCGCCGTGATATAACCCGCCTTTTGGCACCCCCTGTTTTAGGTGTGGAGAATAACGTCCGGCAGCCTATATGGCGCTGGCAGGCGGGCAATAGGGGACGTTTTTTGGGCAGGCACTTATCTTTTGCCGCAAAAAGCCGATAAAATATATAAAGAGGTTTTGTAGGGAATAGGCCAAACGGCCTGCTAAGGAGGCAGCTATATGACGGTCAAACAAATGATACAAAGCCGGCAGCAACAGCGGATAGGGGAACTTGCCCAAAAGCGGCAGGCCGGGCCCCATGTCAACCCGTATGGTACGCCCGGAATGAGCCTGCAAGGGGCCGGGGACTACCGGAAAATCGTGCCGGTAGATAAGGGCATGGTACAGCGGGTCAAGCAGATTGCCTTTGACCATATGCAGAATGGGTATGGAATGAGCGACGGGGAGGACATCAGCGCCGCCATACGGGACTATACCATGACCCTGGCGCCGGAAGACAGGCTGAGCGCCTCTTGGACGCTCAACGAGATCTTCCACCAGGAGGCTGCCCGGTTGGGCGAGTATGTCCATCAGCAGGATCCGGGCTGGGACTGGGGGAAACCCTTTGATACCGGCATTTTGGCCGGCTACCGGCAGGGCGTAGATATTACGGCATAAGCAGGTTTACAGATTGGTGCAGGGCCAGGGGGTGATCCCCTAGGCCCTGTTTTTATTGCTTTTTTCGCCGGGGCATAGAGGATCGCGGTGATTTGGGGTATCACTGCAAGCAAGAATGTTAAAGAAATTTTGAGTTTATGCTTAATTTTGGTCTGTAGACGTCGACTATATAGGTGGCGGCGGTTTCAAAATATGGCATATGTGGTAGGGGACGACGACACCGGCCTATGCCGAAAGCAGTTGGAACCTATGTCAAAAACCCCCAAACAGAAAGGAGAAATACACGATGAAAACCTTTGCAGCCTGTATACTGGCCCTTACGCTGGTGGTAACGGGCATTTTTGGCCCGGTTCCCGCCTGTGCAAATGGGGAGCCTTATCCGTCGCCCACCCCCTGGATGGAGTACGGCGACCTTTTGGACAAGCAGGTGTACAGTACGGACCATACGGTCCTCCAGGTGGTACTGTCGGGCTATTTTAATACCTGGAGCGGCGACACGGTTTCAGTGGAAATCTCCCGGCAGGGGGCAGGTGGCCTGGTATTTTACCGGGAAACCAGGGAGATGGCTTTTCAAATCGACATTGGCCTGCAACCCGGCAAATATCTGTTTCGGGCATACAATGAGGCAAACGAAATCTATACCCCCTTTTCTGTGGTAGGGGAATCAGACCTGTTTTTATTGACCACAGAGGCGGTGTCCGAGAGATGGGGGGACGAGGATTACTTAATAGGCGTCAAGCTGGCGTGGGACGGGCCTGTGGATGGTGGGCCCTATACACTGACCCGGATAGATTCCTGGGGAGGCGTCAAGGTATTTGAAAACATTGAACAAAGCCAGTTTTTTGATGCAGAAACCCTGCCGGGGGGAATCAACACATATACGGTTTCTGACGGGAAGAGGGTTTCCAGCCCTGCGGTGATCGATCTTCGGGGGTTCCCCCCTTTGGAATATGCGGGGAATCAGAATGACAGGGTGATCGTGATGAAAATTGGCGACCCCTATATGTACGCTGCTGAGGACAAGCAGTCGGCCATGCAGGGGAAGGGCCTAACGCGCTTGGGGCCGATCTACTGGGACGACCTGGGCGTGGTTCCCCGGCTGATGAATGACCGCACCATGGTACCGATAGCTGCTTTGGTACGGCAGATGGGCGGGATGGTGGGCTGGAACGGGAGAAAACAGATCGTCACCATCCGATATGATGGGAACGCGCTGGAGATACCCATTGGTTCCCGCACGGTGTACTTAAACGGGCAGAAAAGGAGTTTTGACACCCCTGCCCGCATTGACCGGGACCGCACCCTGGTGCCTGTACGGCATTTGGAACTGCTGAACTGTGAAGTGAATTGGGTCGGTAAAAGCAGGAGCATCGTTATATGCTATCGTGGTATATAAGAGAAAACAGGGGCAATGACAACAAAATATGTAAGATATACGCTATATACGCTGAGGCGCATAAAGGGATGGGTGAAAGGGTATCAGGGCCTGTTTATAGCGCTGTTGCTGACCATGACCTTGTTTTTGGGCGCGCAGATATTGACCCCCCACTCATCTACCATTTATTTTGACGGGGCCAGTGACAGGGCGGCATTTACCCTCCACCCGGAGGAAGAGGCCATGTACAGCATCACCTCTGACAGCTATGGCAATGGGAGAATCCAATTCAGGGCCGGCGAAACGGATGTGATCTATGCAGTCAGTACGGCTGCCTCGGAGGAGGTGCTACAGGCGGTTTTGTCTGGCGAGTATGCGCCCTCTTATTGGCTGTCCGGTACCGAGGTGTTCCCCTTTGTGGACGGCTGCGGGACTATTTCAGGAGAGTTTGGCATGACCCTTACGCTGGCGCCAGGGGAGGATACGGGTGGTGCGAATGCCTGGGAGGACTTTATCTATGACATAGAAATTAGCCGGGGGAAGGAATTTGGCAGCCAGGAGCAGAACCAGATCGAACTGAAAAACTTCCCAAAGGGTATGGGTATTTATTTGCAGAGCAGCCATGACCTCCATATGCTTGGTGCCACGGTGCAGATGCCTACCGGGAACTACCGGATCATTGGCTGTAAGTCCATCCGGTTTGATCTGGCCCCACTGGCGGCCGGCACCCAGGATCCGGCGGTCAGCCTGGCCACCAGCTTGGACCATATCCCCCTGGAGCATTTCCGGTTTACCAATTCGGAAAGGGATATTCTGGAAGTCACCTATTTCGCGGAAACCAAATTCAGCGAACTGGGCCATGTGGAGGTAGAAGGGGACACGGCGGAGATACGGGACTTGTGCGTAGAGGTGGAGAACCTTTGCCAGTACCCGTACCCCGTCAAAATCTACGGCCGGGTGGGGCGGCTGACAATGGCCGGCGCGACCTGCTACCCCAGTTGGGCCCAATGGCTGTTGGATAACCGCTCGGAATTGCTGCGCTCCATCGTACTCCTCTTCATTGGTATGGTGATGCCGAAGGGGAAAGGGGCAAAACCGGATTGACAAAGGGAGGGCTATTGCCGAGGGGCGCACTTGCAGGGATCAGCCGGGGGACGGAAGGACATTTGCGGTACGCATCATACGCATCAAAAGATAGCTGCGGCTTTATGGGCAGTAGACGCGAAAGAAAAGGGGGCAGCCTGGCTATGACACAGGAACAGCTTTATGCCGAATACATTACTTGGTTGGGCGGCAGCGCCCCGCTGGCGCAGGACGAACTTTTCCGGCTGGCTTTGGCTGACCAGGATATATTGGAGGACGATTCTTCGGTGGTGAACCGGCTCTATTTCGCCATCCCCCATTTTGAAGGGCCCAGCCTGCGCCTTTTCGTCTTTTTCGAGGAGAACCATTTCCTCAAAGACGCCAGCGGGGAACTTTCCCTGTCCCATTCGGCGTTTTTTCTGCCATAATGTGAACGGTTTTACGCACATATCACAGAGGTACGGTGGGGGATTGGCGGCTTTCTGGCCCTTATCCCTGCCGTACCCTTTTTTTCGCATTTGGGGGCGTGGAGAGGACGGGGGGATTGCGGGGAAAAGCATATAGAAAACCCTTGACCTGGACTGGGCTCCAGGTTGTATAATGGTATCTGACAGCAACCACCGGAAAGGAGCGAGCATATGATTTACAAGGACTTTCAGGGGCTGAAACTCTCTGCCCTGGGCATGGGCGCCATGCGCCTGCCTACCGTGGAAGGGGACGACGCCAAGATAGACGCTGCCGCCACCCAGGAGATGGTGGACTATGCCCTGGCCCACGGCGTCAACTATTTTGACACCGCTTGGGGCTACCACAGTGGCAACTCGGAACTGGTGATGGGGGAGGCGCTGAAGAAACATCCCAGGGAGAGTTTCTACCTGGCGACCAAATTCCCAGGCTATGACCTGGCCAATATGCCCAAGGTGAAGGAGATATTCCCCAAACAGTTGGAAAAGCTGCAAGTGGGGTATTTTGACTTCTACCTTATCCACAACGTCAACGAGATGAACATTGATGCCTACTTAAAAGAGGAGGAATACGGCATTTATTCCTACCTGCTGGAGCAGAAAAAGGCGGGAAAAATCAAGCATTTGGGTTTCTCGGCCCATGGCAGCGTGGAGGTCATGCGGCGGTTTTTGGAGGCTTACCACGAGGGCATGGAGTTCTGCCAGCTACAACTGAACTATGTGGACTGGACATTGCAGGACGCCAAAGCCAAGATGGAACTGCTGAAAGAGTACCATATCCCGGTGTGGGTGATGGAGCCTGTGCGGGGCGGGCGGCTGGCAAAGCTGGCTGAGAAGGACGAGCAGGCTTTAGCTGCCCTGCGCCCGGACGAAAAGCCGGTAGCTTGGGCGTTCCGGTTTTTGCAGAGCCTGCCGGAGGTAGTAGTCACCCTTTCGGGTATGTCTAATCTGGAGCAGATGCAGGAGAACATTGGGATCTGGGGGGAGGAAAAACCCCTGACAGGCCCGGAGATGGACGCTTTGCTGCGCATGGCGGCGGGCATGATGGACGGCCTTTTGCCCTGCACTGCCTGCCGGTACTGTACCAGCCATTGCCCGAAAGGGTTGGATATCCCCAAGCTGATTGGGCATTACAACGACTGGAAGTTTACCGGGGGCGGGTTTGTGCCCAGTATGGCGATCAGCACCTTGCCGGAGGACAAGCGGCCCAGCGCCTGCATCGGCTGCCGCAGTTGTGAGGAACTGTGCCCCCAGCAGATCAAGATTAGCGAAGCCATGAAGGACTTTACCCCCAAACCCTGGGCTTAAGCAAAAGAGCGGCCTACCGGGTGCGGCCAATGATGAAGAGGGAGCCTAAGGTAAACACCGTAGGCTCCCTCTTTACTTGTTTATGAAACGGCTGCCGGTCAGTCAACCTGAAACCGGCTGATCAACTGGTTCAGGGTGCGGGCCTGGGCAGACAGGCCCTTGGATACAGCGGCGCTCTCTTCGGCCGCCGCCGCATTTGCCTGCACAACCTGGGAGATATCCTTTATCCCGCTTTCCACCAGGGCAATCATCTCTGACTGCTGTACGCTGGCAGCGGCGATCTCATCCATCAGTTCCTGGATGGACTGGACACAACTGTGGATGACCTGCATGGCGGAAACGGCCATATCTGTGGACTCTGTCCCGGTTTTCACATCCTGGATGGAACGGGTGACCAGGCTGTTGGTGTTTTGGGCGGCCTCGGCCGACTTAGACGCCAGGTTCCGTACCTCTTCGGCCACAACAGAGAACCCCTTTCCGGCTGTGCCGGCCCGGGCGGCCTCTACAGAGGCGTTCAGCGCCAGGATATTGGTCTGGAACGCAATGTCCTCCATCGTCTTGGTAATGCTGACGATCCGTGAGGAGGACTGGTCGATGTTTTTGGTGGCCTCCATAAGCTGTGCCATCTTAACGTCCGCTTCCTCCGCATACCCGGTGGCTTTGGACACCAACTCGCCGGCGCTGCCGCAACGCGCCGTGCTGGTATGTATTTGCGTGGTGATACCGCTGACATTTTCCACCAGCCCGTCAATCGAGGCGGCCTGCTCGGCGGTGCCCTGGCTCAGCACTTGTGCGCCGGTAGAAACCTGGTCTGCGCTGGTATCTACCTGGTGCGCCACCTGGGAAATATCCCGGATCACCCGGGACAGGTTGGTATGGATGGCCTGCAGGCTCTCCCAAAGGACCCGGAAATCCCCGATATAGAGGCCCTCGTTTACCCTTACATCCACCGTGAGGCGGCCCTCGGCCATTTCACCCAACACCCGGCCCACGTCGTCAATGGTTTCTTGCAGGCATCCGCATACCCGCTGGGCTGTGTGGGCGATTTTGCCGATCTCGTCCTCCCTGCCGGAAAAGCGCTCCAACTCTGCACCGGCGGAAAGGTTCAAGTCCCCCAAGCGGCTGATGGCCCCTTCTACCACCATCAGTTCCCGGCTTTCCCGGCGCAGGATGAGCAGGGTGATCAGGATAATAGCGGCAGCCACCAAAGCGCACAGCACACCCACAATGATCCGCACAGCGGTTACGGCCTGAAAGACCTCCGCAGCGCTCTCCCGTACCATAAACACCCAGCCCCGGTCTTTTAGGTATTTGTAGACCACCAGTTGCTCCCGGCCGGACGCATCCCGGTAGGAGTAGGTGCCTGCCTGGGTATTCCCGTCCGCCGCGATCCGTTGTAAAATCTCCAGATAGCCTGGATCCGTAGTCTTTGTGTTCAAAAGCTGCTCGTCCTCGTGGTACAGGTATACGCCGGAATCTGCATTAAGGAAAGCGTACTCGCTGTCTGGAAGGCCCTTAATGTCCAGGTTCAGCAGCGCGTCCATCAGGTGGCTGGCATATACCCCGGCGCCCACATAGCCAAGGCAGCGGTCCCCATCAAAAACCGGGTAATACATGGAGAGGATCATGCTGCCGGTACCGGGGGATTTCATGATCCCCAGGTTGGTTAGTTCTTGTTTCGCCAAAATACTGTTTTGAAATTCCACCAGGGAGTCCCCGGTCCGGGTGGTCATGCCGATGGCGCCCTGGGAAGTGTGGGTAAGGACGTGGGTGGCTGGGGTGGCAATGTATAGCCCTTCAAAAACCCCCTTGACAGAGGCAAAATCTTCTGTATACTGTTGGGCCTTTTTCAAGAGGGCAGGGTCGTCCGGGGCCTGCAACAGGTCCTGCACCTCGCTGCCAAGGGCAAAGGCTTTGACGTATTCCTCTGCCGAGGCTACATAGTCGTTGATAATGGCGGCGCGGGATTCTACCGCGTCGGTCAACTGGTTGGTGATATTGGCCCGTACCGTGGCGGATGCATTGGTTGAAACGGTGAGCCACAGTAAAAGCATCCCAACCAAAACAAGCACCGTGGTAACGATGCCAATGCGTGTAGCAAGCTTTTTGTTTGCAAGGAACTTCATAAACTCTCTTCCGCAGAAAATAGTTTTGAAGGGTTCCCCCGTTCCCAAGCTGTTTGCCGGCCGGGGAAACCGTTAAGATCACAGGCCATAGCCTCCGGCCGGACGGTAGGGGCGCACTGGGAAACTGGAAATGTGTGAAAAACCACCTGGTACCTTTGGGCTATCCGTTTATCTTAAGTCATAATATAGTATGGCATAAAACTTGTGCACTGTCCAGAAAATTTTGGGCGGGCTATACTATGATGTGCGTACCGTTCGCTTTATTTCTTGACAACTCTACCAGAATGCGCTATAATACACGAAACCTTATCCAAAATATACAAAAGGGAGTGGTGAAATGCCTGCTTTTGAGTTCCATTGGTTCGACCCACACATACTGGGGAACGGGACGGACTTGGAAAAGTACCAGCAGGTCACGCGATGGGCCGCGGAAGCCAGGGGCGTAAATCCGGGCGTGTTTGACAGCTTGACCAAATGGCTGTTGGAGGCTGGACAGTGGGAAGATGAGGAACTGGCCGGCAACCGGGACATTCTCATGGGCGGCATCCTGGCCCGGTTCCAAAGGCAGAACCGGCTGCTCCGGGAGGTGCTCACCCAGTTGGAACCCGCCGGGGTGGTCAATCCCCCAGTGTTTGAAGCGTTGGATCGTTTTGACGCGGAACTACAGGGCCATACCCAGGTGGAGTGGCTGAAAGAAAGCGTAGAACGGGTTTTTGCGGATTTTTCTGCCATACGGGACCCGGAAACCCGGACACTTTTTGCCGGGAACATCACCGGCCCCACGAGTACAGATACGGTAGACATTATTGGGTATGTGAATTACTTAAAAGATTGCGACGCCGGCATCCAGTGGACGCTTTTCATGCCCGGCCTGGTTGAGCGGCAACAAAGCGGGTTTAAACTGGAGTCCTTTGCCTACAGGAAACTGCCCGCCATGCGCTTTATTGGGGTAGAGAAGGACTTCTCGCAAGACCCCCAGGGGTTGGCAGCGCTATTGGGCACCCTGGACGCCCTGGCCCCTTACCGTTGTGGCTTTCACCATGACACTGTGCTTATCCACCACAAAGCGCGGGGTGCGGATGTGGAGCCCTGCCACAGGCTGTATGGCCGGTTTATGGTTGCGGATACACCGGCGCCGGAAGGCTTTGACTATGTGGATTTTGTGCCGGAAGATAACCGGCAGCCTGGCCAGCCGTATCTGCCCCAGTTTGCCTGTGCGGTGTTTTCGGGGGATGAAGAGGCCATGCACCGGCGGGAGGGCTTTGACTCGGACGCTATGTACGATGTGACCCGGAATATCATTTTGGGGCAAAATGTCCCCATCCCTTACCCGGAAAAGTATTGAACCGCAGAGGTATTTCCCGAAGGTTTTGCAAAGAACAGCAATGTTTACCTGTTCTGCGCCCAGATAGAAAACGAGGGAGGGGAGGCCCCCTGCCATGGAGGCAAATAGGCTTTCGCACAAAACTGTCCAGGGCCTAAGCCCTGGACAGTTGCATATTTACCCGTGTAATGGCAGCGCAGGTACCCTATTTACATTCGGTGCAGACATATTCGGGCACAGTCCTTTCGTTGATCACGGACTCATAAAGCCGCCAGCCGCCTGCCAGGTTAAAGCAGTCATAGCCGTGGCCGGCAAGGATGCGGCAGGCAATGTAGCTACGCAGCCCGCTGTGGCAGTGTACATAGACCGGCTTGCCCGCGGGTATCTCGCCCATGCGTGCCCGCAAGGTATCCAGCGGGATGTTCATAAAGCCATCTATTTTGCCGCGGCTGACTTCGGCCGGGGTTCTTACGTCAAGGAGCGTCACGCTGCCGTCCCGGGGCAGGGTTTCTATATCGTGCCAGAAATACTGCTTGACTTTCCCCGTAACAATGTTTTCCGCCACAAACCCCAGCATATTTACAGAATCCTTCGCACTGCCGAAGGGGGGCGCATAGCAGAGTTCCAGTTCGGTCAGGTCGGTAATCTTGCCGCCAAAGCGGATGGCGGTGGCCAGCACATCCATGCGTTTGTCGACCCCGTCAAAGCCTACGATCTGTGCCCCGATGATTTGCAGGGTTTCCTTATCCCACAGCGCCTTGACCGACATATTGTTGGCCCCAGGGTAATAGGACGCGTGGGAGCCGGAATAGATATAGGCCTTGTCATAGGCGATACCGGCAGCCTGCGCGGCTTTCTCGTTTAGGCCGGTGGTGGCCACGGTCATATCAAACAGTTTCAGCACGGATGAGCCTTGGGTGCCGGTGTACGCGGAAGGGATACCGGCGATCTGATCCGCCGCGATGCGCCCCTGCTTGTTGGCAGGCCCGGCCAGTGGGATAAAGGCAGGGGCCTTAGTTATAAAGTCCTCCACTGCCACGGCGTCGCCTACCGCATAAATATGGGGGAGGTTGGTCCGCATCTGCCGGTCCACCAGGATGCTGCCGCGCTGGTTGGTCTTTATGCCGCAGGCCTGGGCCAGCCCGGTGTCAGGCCGCACGCCTACCGAGAGAAGGACCATGTCGGCGTGGAGTTCGCCCTGCTGCAAAAGGACGGTATGGCCCTCAATGGCCTTTACGCCGTTTTGTAGGTACAGCCGGATACCCTTTGCCTTCATGTAGCGGTGGACGTCGGCCGCCATGTCAAAGTCCAGCGGGGCGATGAGATGGTTGGCAAGCTCAACGATGGAAACATCCAGCCCGGCCTCCCGCAGGTTTTCCGCCATTTCAACGCCAATATAGCCGCCGCCTACAACAACGGCAGATTTTGGCTTGGCCTGGTCGATATACGCCCGGATTTTCAGCGTGTCGGGGATATTGCGCAGCGTAAACACAAAGTCACTGTCCGCGCCGGGTATGCCCGGCCTGATGGGTTCCGCGCCGGGGGAGAGGATCAGATTGTCGTAGCTTTCCACATAGGTTTCCCCTGTCTGCCAGTCCTTTACCGTTATAGCCTGGTTGCTGGGGTCAATTTGCACAGCCTCGTGGTGCACACGGACATCTATGTTGAACCTTGCCTTAAAGCTTTCCGGGGTCTGCAAGGTCAGGTTGCTCTTTTCGGTGATCACGCCGCCAATATAATAGGGTAGGCCGCAGTTGGCAAAGGAAACATAGCCCCCCCGCTCTAAAACCAGGATCTCCGCGGACTCATCCAGCCGGCGGAGCCTGGCCGCTGCCGACGCGCCACCGGCCACGCCGCCAATAACAATCGTTTTCATAGTCAACATACCTCTTTCCTGGAAGGAGATTTTGGAATGGGACAAAGCCAGTTAGAGCCTGTATACCGGGAGATATTCCCGTTTTGGAACCAGATCCCGGAATCGGACCGGGCGTTTATCTGCCAGAATTCCGTGGTGAAACCCTACCCTAAGGGCGCCCATATCCACGATGGCAGCGAGTGTTCCGGGGTTATTTTTGTTCGTTCGGGCAGCTTGCGCCTTTATATGATGTCAGAGGGTGGCAGGGATATTACGCTCTACCGCTTACATAAAGGCGATATGTGTATGCTGTCCGCCTCCTGTGTGCTGCAAGCCATTACGTTTGATGTGATGGTGGATGCGGAGGAGGACAGCGAGTGCTATGTCATCAGCGGCCCGGCCTTTGCCGAAGTTTCCGCCCGGCACCCGCAGATCAGAATCTTCGCCCTGGAAACAGCGGTCAGCCGGTTTTCAGATGTGATGTGGGTCATGCAGCAGATCCTCTTTATGAGCATGGACAAGCGGCTGGCTATCTTCCTTGCGGATGAGTCGGCCCGGAACGATGCTGACATAGTGGCCCTGACCCACGAGCAGATCGCCCGGTATATGGGCTCTGCTAGGGAGGTGGTATCGCGGATGCTGAAATACTTTGCCAACGAGGGGATCGTAGAGGTTTCCCGCAAAGGCATAAAGATCTTGGACAAAAAGCGCCTGCGCCGGTTAGCCCTCCAGCAGGGCCAGGATCTGTGACTTTGGCATAGCGCCTACAGACTGCTGTATGGGCCGGCCGTCCTTCATGACCACCAGGGTGGGGATGCTTGCCACCCCGAAGGCCTGGGCCAGTTCCGGCTCCTGGTCCACGTTGACTTTACCAACAAGGTATTGGGGGTTTTCCTCGGCAACCTCATCCACCAAAGGGGAAACCATCCGGCATGGCCCGCACCAGTCGGCGTAAAAGTCCAGGAGAACTGGCTTGCCACTATTTTTTACGGTATCGAAATTGGTTTTATTCACACTGAGCACAGACATATTTTTTACCTGCCTTCCTTTTGTTGATGGCTTTAGTATACCCGTTTTTTGCTTTCGTTTCTGTGACATGGTCACAATTTTCGCCTACCAAGAGAGAACCTCCCCCAAAAGCGGGCAGCTTGGGGGAGGTTCTGTTACTTGGATATAGGGGAAGGGGCTATAGCATCTCCTCTACCGGCACGGGCACCGCGTCGGGTTCAATGGGGCAGGTGTAGCCCTTTACAGAGGCTGCCTTAAATTCAGCTTTCGCTTTCTCTAATAAGTTGGGCTGTGTAAACAGGTCAACGGCCGTACCTGCCAGCACTTTGGCCGCGTAAAGCATCCCTTTGTGGGCAATGCCGGATTTGCCGCCGCTGACATTCTGCCAACTATGGCCCGGGGCGTGGGCAGGCCAAGTCACCGTACTGATCTGGGCGGTGGGGGTCTGCCAGCTTACATCCCCCACGTCGGTAGAACCGGGGGATTGTTTGTCGCTATGGAAGTAGGGCAGCAAAAAGTCGTTTAGAGGGGCCTTGCCGTTGTCCGAGAGCTCTGCTGCCTGTTTTTTCAGGGCCGGGTCGTATTTGGCGCCCATACCCGGCAGTTCTTCGTCCTGGGGACAGGTAGCGTCCAGGGCCGCGGCAAAGTCCCGCTCGGCCTGGGTGTATACCGGCAGGGGGATTTCTTCCATATTGGCATACAGGGCCCGCTCCAGGGCCTCGTTGGGCAACAGGTCAGCGGTGCCGTCGATAAACCGCCGGGTAAAGCGGGTGTCTGTCATCAGTGCCGCGCCTTTTGCAATGTTATCCACCCGGGCCAGCAGTTCCTTGTTGTGGGGGACCGTGTCTGACCGCACCATGTACAGTACCGTGGCCTTAGGCTGCACCACGTTGGGCGAGATGCCCCCGGTATTGGTGATGGCATAATGCAGGCAGTCACTGCCGGGGATATGTTCCCGCAGGAACTGCACCCCCAGGTTCATCAACTCTACCGCGTCCAGGGCGCTGCGGCCCTGATGGGGGTTCCCGGCGGCATGGGCCGCTATGCCGTGGAAGGTGTACTCTACCTGCATGGAGGTGTTGTTGGTGCCGGTAAAGACTTCGTTGGTGGTGCCCGGATGCCAGGTGAGGGCCGCGTCCAAGGCATAGAACAGGCCCTCCCGGGCCATAAAGGCTTTGCCGGCGCCACCTTCTTCTCCGGGGCAGCCGTAGTAGATGACCGTGCCGCTTGTGCCGCTGGCAGCCAGGTACTCCTTTATAGCCCAGGCCGCCGCCAGGCTGCCTACCCCCAGCAGGTGGTGGCCACAACCGTGGCCGTACCCGCCCTCGGTAACGGGGCAGGGCTCCAGGGCCCCGGCCTGTTGGCTAAGCCCTGCCAGAGCGTCATACTCGCCCAAAATCCCAATTACCGGGTGGCCCTCCCCAAAGGTGCCAGAGAAAGCGGTTTCTATGCCGGCTACCGCGTGTTCCACGGTGAACCCCAGTTCCTTCAGCAGGGTTTCGTACCGGGCAGTGGCATGGTGCTCCGAAAGGGACAACTCCGGGTCGTCCCAGATGGCGTCTGCGGCGTCAAAAAACACTTGCTGCTTGTCTTCCAGCAGATGATACAGGTCAGCTTTTGTCATCGTGTACCTCCTGATAGCACATATTCTATTATTATAGCACTTTTGCCAAAAAGTCTTGCAGCCTGGGATTTTCCGGCTGGCTGAAAAGCGCCTCCGGGGGCCCGGACTCCAAAATATCCCCCTCAGCCATAAACAGCACCCGGTCAGAAACTTCCCGGGCAAAGCCCATCTCGTGGGTGACGATCACGCTGGTCATGCCGCCCTCTACCAGGCCCTTGATGACCTCCAGCACCTCGCCCACCATTTCCGGGTCCAGGGCGCTGGTGGGTTCGTCAAACAGCATTACGTCCGGCTCCATGGCCAGGGCCCGCACAATGGCCAGCCGCTGCTTTTGCCCGCCGGAAAGCTTGCCGGGCATCACGTCCGCCTTGTCCTGTAGGCCCACCCGTTCCAGCAGTTCCATCGCTTTCCTGTCTGCTTCCTGTTGGCCCATGCCCTTTACGAGAGTGGGGGCAAGGGTGATGTTCTTTTTCACCGACAGGTGGGGGAACACATTGAAGTGCTGGAACACCATCCCCATCTTCTGCCGGTGCCGGTCAATGTCCACTTTTTTGCCGGTGATCTCTACCCCTTCGAAGAAGATCTGCCCCTGCTCAGGGGTTTCCAGCAGGTTCAGGCAGCGCAGGAAGGTACTTTTCCCCCCGCCAGAGGGGCCGATGATGGACACAGCCTCCCCGGCGTGGATGGTTTCCGACACACCCTTTAGTACCTGCAACTTGCCAAAGCTTTTGTGCAAGTCCACGGTCTTGATCAGTTCAGTCTGCTGTTCCACGGGCCATCCTCCTTTCAAACGCGGCCACGACCTTGCTCAGCGGGAAGGTCAGGCACAGGTAAATCACGCCGACAATGATCAGCGCCTCAAACCGCAGGTAGGTGGCGCCGCCCACCAGCAGGTAGGAGGTCATGAGATCCCCCAGGAAGAAGGTGGAGGCCAGCGAGGTTTCCTTGAGCATCATAATGAACTCGTTGCCCAGCGCGGGCAAAATGTTCCGCACGGCCTGGGGCAGCACAATGCGCAGCATGGCCTGCCGCCCGGAAAGGCCCAGGCTCCGGGCGGCCTCCGTCTGGCCCTTGTCCACGGCCTGGATACCTGCCCGGATGACCTCGGACACATAGGCCGAGGAGTTGATGCACAGCGCCAGCGCCACCCACATAAAGGGGGAAAGGGCCAGGAAAGGCAGCAGTTGGGGCAGTATAAAGTAGAATATGTACAACTGTAAAAGGATTGGCGTCCCGCGTATCACTTCAATGTATACGCCAATGAGAAAGCGCACCACCTTGAAACGGCTCATTTTGGCCATGGCCACCAGCGTACCCAAAATGACGCCGAACAGTACCGCGATGGCTGTCAGTTTTAGGGTGTTGGCCACGCCCTCCAGTAAAAATACCTGCCAATACTGCTGCAAAAGCTTGACAATATTGGGCCCTAATGATGATAGATCCATTCCCTGCTCCCTCCGTTCCCATCATGCCGCGGCACCCGCCCTTATGCCGGGCAGGTGCCGTCAGGAATGTATGGATATGCTTTTTACCTGGCTTTACTCAGCGCTTTCTTCAGAAGAAACTTCCTCTTCGGCGGGGGCGTTGCCCTCTTCGTCATACGTCACCTCGTTGGCGGTGGCGCTCATGGCAAGGGTTTTGGCCTCCTCATACCAGGTGCCATATACATTGGAATCATACGCCTTTTTGAGGATGGCGTTGACCTCTTTAGTCAGGTCATCCGCCCCCTTCTTCATCACGATAACATTGGCGGTATACTTCTCGTCCACCTCAAACTGGAAACCGGAGAGGGCTACAGCTTGGTCATTGGCCATAAAGACGTCTGCCTGGCCCTTTGCTACGGCCATTGCCTCAAAGTCCCCGTTCTTCAGTTGCAAAAGGCCGGTGCCCAAGTCGCCGATGGTAACAAGCTCACAGTCGGGCAGTTGTTCCCGGCAGAGGGACTCCTGCAACGAGGCGGTCTGGGCGCCTACCTTTACCCCGGCAAAATCTGCGGGGGTGGTAAACTTGCCCTCATTCTCCTTCAGGGTGATGACTACCTGGTCGCTTTCATTATCACCGGGATAGTAGAAGTCGGAGAGGTTGAACCCGTCCTCCCGGTCCTGCCGCCAGGAAAAACCGGAGATGGCCATATCCGCGGTGCCTGTGCTGACGGCGGTGGTGCAGGCCTCAAAGCTCATGGGCATAATCACCAGTTCCTTGCCCATCTCGTCGGCAATATACTTGGCCAGCATAATGTCAAAGCCTACATACTGGTCCTGGCCCTGCTTGCTGGTGTCCACAAAGGCCATAGGGGCAAAGTCCGGGCTGGTAGCAACCTTTAAGGTGTTGCCGCCGTCTGTTTTCCCGCCACAGGCGGTAAAGGCTGCCAGCAGCAGGCACAGGGCCAGCGTCAAGGCAATCAGTCGTTTCGTCTTCATACACACTGCACTTCTTTCTGTTTGATTTGTCACCCATTATAAACGCATAAATATGCATTGTCAAGGAATATTTATGAATTTCCTTTCATCCCTACATTTTCATATACATGGGTACATATTTTGTGTATTTTGGGGATATCCAGAGAAATGTTGACGCCTCAAACCCCGGCAGGCCCCCTGTTTGCATTCATACTTTTCCGGTTGGCAGGCTGCCGGAAGGGGGCGCATTTATATGGGAAAGCACTGGATTTTTGCCGCCCCCTGTGGTAAAATGTACAAAACATCATGGCCCTGGGTTTGAACACCGGCGTTCACATTGTCCGGGGCAGGAGGCGTAGAAATGGATGGGAAAACTTTGAATATAGGCATTGTAGCCCATGCGGACGCGGGAAAGACCACATTGACGGAACAGATACTCTACCTCACAGGGGCTATTCGCGCGCCGGGTAGTGTGGATGAGGGTACCGCTGTTACCGATGGCATGGAGATTGAGCGGCGCAGGGGTATTTCCGTGTGTACGGCCTGTGCCTCGGTGTTGTGGAAGGGCTGCCGGCTGAACCTGATCGACGCCCCCGGCCATGCGGACTTCCTCAGCGAGGTAGAGCGCAGCTTGGCGGTGTTAGACGGGGCCGTGCTGGTGGTTTCGGCGGTAGAAGGGGTGCAGCCCCAAACCCGTATGTTGCTGGAAACCATCGGCCGGGCGGGTTTGCCCTGTTTCCTTTTCTTCAACAAGCTGGACCGGGCTGGCAGCGATTGGCAGGAGGCTTTGGCACGGGTGGAACAGGAAGGCGCCCGCTGCCTGGCCCTTTCCCAGGCGGAGGGGGAGGGGTGCAGGGAGGTGGCTGCCCGGCTTATCGGTCCCGGCTCTTCAGATTGGCAGGAGGGGGCGGTGCTGGCTGCCGGGGACGAAACCCTGGTAGAGCGCTTTCTGGCCGAGGGTGCCCTGCCGGAGGAGGCCCTATGGGAGGCTTTATCGACGTGTGTAGGGCGGGGGGCACTTTATCCGGCTGTGTGCGGGGCCTCCAAGTATGGCTTGGGCGTGGGCGACCTGCTGGATGCGGTGTGCCGCTTACTGCCCCAGCCCGCCCCCTTGGGGGAGGAACTCTGCGCCCGGGTCTACAAGGTGGATCATGACCCTGTGCTGGGCAAAGCCGCTTATCTGCGGCTGTTTGCCGGGGAGCTCCACAACCGCCAGGCAGTGGAAACGGTAGGGCAACAGGGGCACAGGGAAGAAAAAGTCACCCGGGTGCGGGCCGTGGAGGGCCGGAAACTGGTGGACGTTGAGCGCGTCTGTGCCAATGGCATTGCGGTGGCATATGGGCTGGAGGGGGTACGGGCCGGTGACCTGGTGGGACGGGAACTGCCGGGCCTGCGGGCCTACCGGCTGGCAGAACCGCTGCTGCTCTCCCGTGTTATGCCGGAGGATCCGGCGGACCTGCCCAAGCTGACCCAGGCCCTGGGCCAACTGGAGGATGAGGACCCGGCTTTGGGTTGCGAGTGGAACCGGGAGAAACAGGAATTATGGGCCAGGCTGACCGGCAAGCTACAGATCGAGGTGCTGGAGGCCCTGTTGGCCGGGCGTTGGGGGCTGCGTGCCCGGTTTGGGGAGCCCTCGGTAATATACAGGGAAACACCCGCCGCCCCGGCGGAAGGGTATGAGTCTTACACCTGGCCCAAGCCCTGTTGGGCAGAGGTGCGCTTTCAGGTGGAGCCGCTGCCCAGGGGTAGCGGTTTGCAATACGAATGCCGGGTTTCACCCGGACGGCTGCCCTACCGCTACCAGACCCATGTAGAAACAGCCGTGCCCAGGGCACTGAAACAAGGGCTGCGGGGCTGGCAGGTAACAGATTTGAAAGTCACCCTGGTTGATGGTACCTGGCATCACGTGCACACCCATCCGCTGGATTTCTTTGTGGCTACACCGTTGGGGCTGATGGATGCTCTGCGGCAGGCTGGATCCCAGCTTTTGGAGCCGGTGTTGCAGGTGGAGATGGCAGGCCCCCAGGACTGCCTGGGCCGGGCGATGGGGCTGCTGGCTAACCGCCGGGCAGAGTTCCAGCCTGCTGCCTTAGAGGATGGGCGGTTCCGGCTGGAGGCCATGGTACCCGCCGCCGAGGCCATGGAACTGCCGGTGGATTTTGCCTCGGCTACATCTGGGGCCGGTACTTACAGCGCCCGTTTCTCCCACTATCAGGACTGCCCCCCTGGCCTGGGCGCCAGCCGGGAACGCATCGGCCCGGACCCTTTGGATCGCGCACCATTTATATTGGCTGCCCGTTCGGCAATGGCAGGGGAATAGATGGTTTCCCGACGTCCCGTTCTACCATATTCGGTAACAAATAGCGCGTCCGGGCTGGCTTGTCCGAACGCGCTTGCTGTTATACTGGGCCCTTGCGGTTTCATAGCACCAAAAGGGTTGCCAGGAAAACTACAATATGGTATAATATATCCAGTTGCGCCTTGCGCATACGGATAATAGACAGGGAGCGCCCCTCCCTGTGGGCACTGCCGGGCGCCGCGTTCAAAGGTTACGGAAAGGCATGATACTTTATGGTTCGAAAGAGTTTCGTTTTGCTGGTATCGGGTTTACTGCTTTTGCTGACGGCTTGTACAAGCCAGGAACCCTTACCACAGGAGGACGGGCCTACATCCCGGACAGTAGCCCTGACAGTTTGGGGGGCTCAGGAAGATGAGGAATTGTTGGCTGAGCTTTTTGTTTCATTCCAAAAGCAGTATGCGGGGCAGGCGGATTTTGAAATCACCTACCAGGCCCAAAGCGAATCAGGCTGTAAGGACGCCCTGCTGGCGGAATTGGAAGAGGGGCCGGACGTGTTCGCTTTTGCGGATGACCAGTTGGCGGCGTTGGCGGCAGCCGGTGCCCTGGAGCCACCAGCGGACGCGGCAAGCGTCAGTAGCGCCAACTTGTCTGCCGCTGTGGAAGCAGCCAGTGTGGACGGCCAACTTTATGCCTATCCCCTCACAGCGGATAACGGCTATTTCTTATATTATAATAAAGCTTACTTTACAGAAGAGGATGTGCAGAGTTTTAACCGCCTGGTAGAAACGGCGGCTAAAGCTGGGCAGGTAGTAACGATGGATTGGTCCTCCGCCTGGTACGTGTACGCCTTTTTCGGCAACACCGGCATGGAGGTGCAGCTAAACGATGACGGCATCACCAACACCTGCACCTGGAACAGTACCGAGGGGCCCATCAGCGGGGTAGACGTGGCCCAGGCCATGCTGGACATTGCTGCCAGCCCAGGATTTGCCAACCGGCCGGATACGGAATTTTTGGCCGGGGTACAGGATGGCTCGGTGGCAGCAGGGGTCAGCGGTGTGTGGAACGCGGTGGCGGTGGAAGAGGCCTGGGGCGAAAACGCCGGGGCGGCCAAGCTGCCCACCTTTGACTGTGCCGGGCAGCAAATCCAAATGGCGTCTTTCTCCGGGTGCAAACTGATTGGCGTCAACGCCTATTCGTCTGAAAAAGAATGGGCGGCGCGGTTGGCCGAGTGGATTACCAACGAGAACGGGCAGGCCCGCCGTTTTGCGGTGCGGGGGCAGGGGCCCTCCAACATACGCGCGGCGAATTCTTCCGAGGTGCAGGGTTCCCCGGCTATTGCGGCCCTGCTGGCCCAATCTGAGTTTTCGCAACTGCAACGGGTAGGCGGGAAATTCTGGGATCCGGTTTCCGAGTTTGCCGGGAATATGGCCCTGGGTAACCCCAACGGCGTCCCGTTACAGGAGCAGTTGGATAGGTTGGTAGAGGGGGTAACGGCCCGGTAGGGCGTTTTGCGCGGTAGCGTAGATGCAAATTATTTCTCGGAGGGGATTCCATGAAAGGCAAGCTGACCCTGCAGCAGCGCTTGATCCTGCCCATTGTCCTACTGGGCCTGGTGTCGCTACTTTCCAACATACTGGCCGTATTCGGCGTCAATAACGTTAACGCCAACGCGGGTACCATCGTTGACACTTATATGGCAAGCGAAACCAAGCTGGAGGAGATCCGGCGGTCGATGATGGGCATACACCGGCTGGCCCTGTCCCATATCGTTGCGGCGGATCACAGCACCATGATCCGGCTGGTACAGGAAATCAAAGAAGAGGAGGCGGCGCTGGATGAGCAGTTGGCCGCTTATGAAAGTTTCGTTCCGGAGGAAGAGTTGGGGACGTATCAGGCGCTTTTAGAAGATTACGCCGCTTTTAAGCATAGCCTGGTCAGGCTGGTGTGTGCCAGTGCAGACAGCAAAACCCAGGAGGCCTACGCAATGGCCAATGGGGACGTGGCCTCTTACGGCAGTTCGGCAGAAGGGCGGATCGATACGCTGTACGCCTCGGCCAGCGCCCAAGCGGGCACGGCCCGAGACAGGTTATTCATCGTATACCTGACTTCGCTGATCATCAGCGCCTGTACCTTAGCGGCGGGGGTCATCCTGGTGGCGGCGGCTTTCCGTATTGTAAGAAAATATGTAGTTGCCCCCATCCGCCAGGCCATGGGCACGTTGCAGGACAGTTCCCAGCGCTTGGGCGGCGTGGTGGGGCAGGTGCATAGCCGTATCCATAGTTCCAGCGGCAGTGTGCAGGCCCTTTCCAGCCTGACATCCCAGCTTTCCGCCGCGCTGGAGGAAGTTTCCGGCAGTGCGGCGGCCATCAGCGGCAGCGCCGCCGGAACCCGGGCGGACGCCCAGGATATGGCGGAGGAATGTGCCGCGATTACCGCCTATTCGGTAGAGATGCGGGGGCGGGCCGAGGAGATAGAAGAAACCGCCCGGAAGAATATGGAGTCTGTTCGTGCGCGGACCGAGGAGATCATATCCCAGTTGGGCACGGCTATTGAGAAAAGCAAGAGCGTGGAGGAGATCAGCAGCTTGACAAAGGACATTCTGTCCATTTCCTCCTCTACAGACCTGATTGCAGTCAACGCGGCCATTGAAGCGGCCCGAGCCGGGGAGGCCGGCAAGGGTTTTGCCGTGGTAGCCCGGGAGATACGCAGCCTGGCAGATTCCTGCGCAGAAACGGCCGGGCACATCCAGCGGGTCAGCGGCGTAGTGACTGGGGCGGTGGACTATCTGTCCGGCAGCGCCCAGGAGTTGGTGGAATATTTGGGCCATGCCGTGTTGGAACAGTTCCAGCGCTCGGCAGCGTCTGGCAAGCAGTACCGTGACGACGCCATTTATGTGGAGAGCAGCATTGAGGCATTCAACAGCCGGGTGGAGCGCCTGCGGGCCTCTATGGACGAGGTGGCGGGCTCTATCTCAAATATTTCCGATGCCATTGGCGGCGCGGTAGAAGGCGTAAACGGCGCGGCAGGCCGCACCCAGGACTTGGTGGAGGACATGGCCGGGATTACGGAAGGGATGTCGACCAATCAGGAAATTGTAGGCGAACTGCAAAAGCAGATGGAGTCTTTGGCAAATTTGTAAGGCTATGCATAGTGGCTGAATAGAGAAAGGCCCTTGAGGAAACTTTGTCCCTCAAGGGCTTTTGCATAGAGGAAAGAACTTAGGGCCGCCTTTCTGGTATCACGACCGCTCTATGGCTGGGAAAATAATTGCCTTTCAATTTTCATCTTCGGCTTTTTCCGGGCGAAACAGGCCCAGGAATTTGTCCCAGAGGCTTTCCTCCTGGGGTTGGCTTTCCGTGCTATCTTCCTCCGCGCTGGCGGGATGCTCTGCTGCCTGCGCGGTTTTCATGATAAAGCGGGTGGACGTGGCGGCCCCGTCCGGGGTACCGCCAAAACAGCCATATGCCCCTTTTTGGTCATCTAGCGCCTCCAGGCAGGCCTTTAGGGCGGCGGTTTCTTGCCGGTCTAAGCTGCCGGTCAGCTTGCTGATCCCCTGGCTGTTATACTGTTCTAGGCCGTTTTGCAAACTGCCGGCGCCCTCTGCGACCTGGCCGCTGCCACTGACCAGGGACTGTACCCCGGCCTGTAGGGCGCCTATGCCCTGCTGGAACTGCTGGGTGCCGCTCACCAAATCTTCACTTCCCTGGGCCAAACGTTGTGCGCCGTCGGCCAGGGCCGCATTACCCTGTGAGAGTGCCTGCGCCCCGCTGGAAAGTTGGTTTGAGCCATCTACCAACTGGGAAACCCCGCCTGTAAGGGCAGGTAGCTGGTTACCCAGTTGTTCCAGGCCCGCGTCCAGTTGGGTAGCCCCGGCACTTGCCGCCGCCACCCCCTGTGTATAGGCCGCAATCCCTGCGGTAAGCCCGCTGTCACCGCAAACCGTTGCCTGCAACGCCTGGATCCCACCGCTTACCTGCTGCACGCCGGCAGCCACCTGTGTGTAGCTGCCGCTTAGTTCGCCCAGCGCGTTCGCCAAGCCCTGGGCTGTGCCATGGGCCTGCTGGTAAGCGGATAAGAGTGCTTGGTAGTTGGGGTCTGCGGCCAGGGTGGGGTCTGCGGGGACGAACTGCTCTGGGCCGGGCAGCGAGAACGCGCCCGCGCCTGCTGACGCGGCGTTTTCCAATGCGGCCCCAAAGGCTTGTGCACCTGCCGCCAACGGGCCCTCCGGGCCGGCAGCAGCGTATAAATCTCCTATTCCCTGGGACAACTGCTCCGCGCCACTGGCCAAGGCCGTGCCCTTACTTTGAAGTTCCCCAAGCCCGGATACCAGCGTGTTGCTGCCGGATTTTAGCTGGCCATACCCTTGCACGAGCGCCCCGGTCCCGGCTTGCAGTTCATACAGCCCGCCGGAAAGCCCTTCCGCACCGGTTTGCAGTTGCTGGGCCCCGGCCTGGGCATTGCTGGCCCCTATACGCAACTCCTGTGCGCCGTCGCGTAGTGAAACAGCCCCTAAGTTCAGTTGGGCTGCCCCCTGTACCAGAGTAGCCGCGCCAGATGCCAGCTCAAGTGTACCGCTGTGCAAGGCCTGGGCCCCTGCAGTAAGCTGGGCTGCCCCGCCAAGAAGTTGGCTGATGCCCTCGTCCAAAGCATCCATATCCTCTTGTAATGCGTCAAGCCCATCCAGTTCCTTTAACCCGGATAGCCCTTCTGCCTTCAGGCTTTCAGCGTCTGTAGCGCAGAGGATAAATATGCTGGGCGCGGTAAAGTCTGTTACATCAGCCTCAAAAGCCACCTGATCCAGCAGATAGCCGTCTATATCGGAAACCCCTTCTGGCAGTAGGCCCTCCAGGCTGGTCCGTACGCCGGGCATACAGACAAAACCCACAGCCTGCCGGTTTCCCACCGGCTTTACCATGCCGTGCGGTGGTTCTTCCACCTTCCAGCCTTCCTCCAGCATGGCTCCTACCACTGTGACGAACGGGGTGCACACTTCTCTTTTCTCCCCGTCAATTTCTACGGTAGCGGTTTCCCGGTTTTCCAGTTCGATGGTAACGGTGACCCGGCCGCTTTTCCCCAAAAGTTCCTCCAGGGGGGCCTCGTGGCCGTCTATGGAGTAGGTGATTTTCACCCCGATGGGCGCGGGCCTGTCGGTTTCGCCCTTATAGTACACATCTTCGCCCTCGGTGTCCCAGGTAAGGGTTTCCCCATCCTGTGTAAAATTGGCGCCGTCCTGGGTGTTCTCAATATTCCATAGGATAGTGCTGTCCACAGCGCCGGAAAAGCCTCCCTCCCGGTGCAGATGGGTACTTACGGTCTGGCTGCGCACACTGCCGTCCTGTTCCAGCACCACATAAACCGTTTCGTTTTTCTCCAGCCTTTGCGGATCTACAGCTAAAGCAGGCAGGGCCATACCCGCTGCCAAAAGGGCGGATAAGCCCAGTGCGGTTATTCTTTGCATCCATTTCATAAGAATCTTCCTTTCGCGTTGATGTATCAGTTTATCCTATATGTCCGGCACGGTTGCAGCCGGCTGTTCCGCCGCCGGCCCACGGCGCTTGCCCAACCAGCGGAAGGTGGTGTGCTTAATGACCGGGTCCAACAGCATAAGCAGGCAAGGGAGGATGAATATGATAACGAACATACTGACCAGCGCGCCCCTTGAGATAAGCAGGCAAATGCTTTTTAACAGTTCCATTTGGCTGATGGCTGCCACGCCCACAGTAGCCGCGAAAAAGGTGAGCCCGCTGGAAAGGATGCTCTGGCTGCAAAACTGGCAGGCGGTTTGGGCCGCTTGCTTGGGCGTGCGGCCTGCCTGGCGTTCCTCCCGGAAACGTGAGGCCATCAGGATGGCGTAGTCTACCGTGGCGCCCAGTTGAACCGTGCCAATTACGATACTGGCAATAAAGGGCAAGGGGGTGCCGGTGAAGTATGGGATGCCCATATTGATGAATATGGCGCTTTCAATAGAAACCACCAGCAGCACAGGTAGGGAGAAACTAAGGAAGGAAAGGGCGATGATTACAAAAACAACCGCGATGGATGTTACATTGACGTTGGCAAAGTCAACATCCGCCACTTGGATCAGGTCTTTGGTCATGGCGCCCTCCCCGGTGACAACCCCTGTTGGGTCCACTGCTTTTATTAGGCTGCCGATTTGCCCTAGCTGGGCGTTTAGTTCGCTGGTGCCGCTTTTATATGCCGAGTTGGCTATGATCAGCTTGCGCCCCCCTGACTGTGCCAGTTGGGCCAGTTCATCCGGCAACTGGGAACTGTCCAGGGCCGGGCCCGTAAGCGCGTCCAAGCTAACCGCCTGTGTGACGCCTTCGACCTGGCGTAGGTCAGTACACAGTTCGCCCACCTGTGTGCTGGATAACGCCCCGTCCACCAGAATAAAGTGGGTGGTCGTCATCCCAAAGTCCTCTTTCAGCTTGTTGGTGCCCACAATGCCGGTCATATCCTGGGGCAGGCTGTCAAACAGGGTATAGTAAACGTTGGTTTTGCTTTGGGCCAGGGTGAAGGGGATCACCACAGCCAGAAATACAGCCAGGATCGGCCCAGGGTGCCGGGTGATGAAATGGCTGGCCCGGCTAAGTTGCGGGATGAGCACCCTGTGGCGGTGCTTTTCTACGGCGCGGTCAAAGGTCAGGATCAGTGAGGGCAGGATGGTGACGGTGCACAGTACCCCCAGGGCCACGCCCTTTGCCATCACAAGGCCAATGTCCCTGCCTAAGGTCAGCCGCATGGTACATAGGGCCAAAAAACCGGCGATGGTAGTAAGGCTGGAGGCTGTAATAGAGGAGAATGTCTTGCTGATAGCACCTGCCATAGCCTGCTCCTTGTCCTTACAGATGCTTTTTTCTTCTTCATACCGGTGGAGCAGGAAAATGGAAAAGTCCATGGTTACACCCAACTGCAAAACGGTGGACAGGGCCTGGGTGATGTAGCTGATCTGCCCCAGAAAACAGTTGGTACCAAAATTATACAGGATAGGGAATACCAGCCCCACCATAAACAATACCGGCACCAACGTGCTCTCCATGGCCATAAACAGCACCAGCAGGCTGGCCCCCACGGCGCACAGGATATAGAGTGGCATTTCCTTATCGACCAGCGCCTTGGTATCCTGTAGGATCACACTCATGCCACCCATAAAGCTGTGTTCCCGCAAAAGGCCTTTCAGTTCCTTTACAGCGTTCATGGTGCTCTCGCTGGCAGAGGGGGCCGAAAACCGTACCAGCATCAGGGTGGCGTTTTCCTGGTACATGGCCTGCTGGATAGCTGCGGGTAGCATTTCGCGGGGAATGGCCGGGTCAATCACATCGCTGAGCCAGAACACCTGCTCCACACCTGTTACCTGTTCCATTTCCGCTTTCATCTTTAGCAGTTCTTCCATGGGCAGGCCTTCCACGGTTACCATGCCGGTGGAGGCCAAGTTAAAGTCCTCCTCCAGGGCCTTTTCCCCTATCATGGAGTCTAATTCCGGCGGTAAATACGTGAGGATGTCGTAGTTGATGCGGGTTGCAGCCGTGCCCAACAGGGCTGGTATCAGCAACAGGACAGCTAGGGTTAAAACCAGTTTCCTGTGGCGCACGACGGCCCGCGCAATGGGTTTCATAGAGATCCCTCCATTGGTTGATTTGCACCTATTATACTGCCGGGTAGGTCCCGCTGCAACCGACATATTGTAGCCGCTGTGCAAAAATCAAACAGACGGAAATGATTGTTGAAAAATATTACACGTCCGGGGTTTTGTCTAAAACACGGAAATATCTTGAATCCCGTGTGCAAATACGATATAATAATGAAAACCGATACAGAGAGGAGCGTATGCCCGTGCGGCAAACCACCAAACAGGCCATTGCCCAGACGTTTTTAGAACTGCTGGAAAAGCGGTGTATTGACAAAATAACGGTGAAAGATATCGCGACAGAATGCGGCGTTAACCGGCAGACCTTTTACTACCATTTTCGCGATATTTATGACCTGATGGAGTGGTGTTTGACCCAGGGTATTGAGAAATATGCCAGCCAGCAACTCGCTGTAGACGAAAACTGGCAAGACCAGATCCGCCTGCTGTTCCATTTCTTCTACCAGCACAGGATTGCCATTTTACACGGATATGACGCGACCAACCGGGTGCAGTACGAACGGGTGGTGGTCAAATGGGTGTCACAGATGGTATATAACCGGTTGGAAACCTATCCCCAGGCCCAAGCCGTGCCGGAGGAGAAAAAAGAGTTTATTTCCAAGGTGTATGCGCGGGGCTATGCGGGGATTGTCCTGGAATGGATAGAGGATGGTATGCCCGACGAAAGGCACGTACGGCTGGAGGACTACTTTGTTATGATGGACGGCAGCATGGAAACGGCGTTGGAAAAATTCAGGCGGTAAAGGGTGGTAAGCCGGAAACTATGTACCAACCTATAAAGCCGCCAGCTTAGGAAACACATACCCTTTTTGCGCTTTTGCTGCTATTAGGAGGAACTTCCAATTAGGCATAGGGTTTCGGGGGCCGGGAATTTGATTTTTGATGGCTAATTTGAACTTTTGGCCATATATGTCCCAGCCAATAGGATCCAGTGTATACGCCAAACCCTGCATAAATCCCAGAAAAAGAAAAACACCTATTGTTGTCCAAGCCCGTAGGGGTTCGGACAACAATAGGTGCTTTTCTTGCGGGCAAAAAAGTTCGCGCATCCACCAGTGTGGGTGCGCGAATTGGGGCCAGCGTTACGCTGGTGCCGGTGGCCGGACTCGAACCGGCACGGTATCGCTACCAATGGATTTTGAGTCCATCACGTCTGCCAATTCCATCACACCGGCTTTTAACAAATTTATTATACCACTCCCTTTCCAAAAAAGCAAGCGTTTTTTTACATACTTTTCACGGCGGCCAGCGCACTGCCTTCCGGTGGGCAGAAAGGCCCTACGGCGCGCCGTTAAGCCGTAACGCCGGTTTGCCCTAACCGCTCAGCCTGCTGTTGGCTATCGTATAATGCCTTAAACCGGCCACCCTTAGCCATAAGCTGGTGAAATCCCCCTTCTTCCACCACCTTGCCGCCCTCCATGACCAGAATGCGGTCGGCGTTCTCAATGGTGCTCAGCCGGTGGGCTACGGTAACGGTGGTCCTATCCTGGGCGATCCGATCCAGGCACTGCTGCACTTCCTTTTCCGCTGCGGAGTCCAAAGAGGCCGTGGCCTCGTCCAGCAGCAGCACCGGCGCATCTTTCAGAAGGGCGCGGGCAATGGCAATGCGCTGCCGCTGCCCCCCGGAAAGCTGCCCGCCCTGTTCGCCTGCCTGGGCCTGGTAGCCCTCTGGCAGGCTTAAGATAAAGTCGTGGATATCCGCCGTCCGGGCGGCCTCTTCCACCTGGGCTTGGGTGGCCCCCTGCCGTCCCAACAGGATATTTTCACCTATGGTGCCGTCAAACAGGGTGCATTCCTGGGGCACATAGGCAAACAACGCCCGTGTGGCGGCCAATGAAAGCCCTGTCTGGCCAAAGCGTACGATTTCCCCGGCTGTGGGGGTGTAAAAACCTTCTATCAGCTTGACGATCGTGGACTTGCCCCCGCCGGAGCCCCCCACGATGGCCAGCCGCTCCCCCCGGTGCAGGGTCAGGTCCAGGCCCTCAATGACATTGGTTTTTCCATCGTAGGAAAAACTTACCCCCCGGAAATCCACGGCAACTGCATGGCCGGTATCCACCTGGGTATGCCCGGTTTCCAGGTCCTCCAAGGGCTGGTCCAGCACCCCCTGTACCCGCTCCATAGCTACCAGGTTTGCCTGGCTCAGCAGCAGGAAGGTGCTCAGCCGGTAGATGGCGTCGCCCATCATGCCCATCAGCGTGGCGTTAAAGGCGGCTTGGCCTAAGGTCTGGCCCTCTTTTGCCAACAGTATGCCCAGTATAAACCCTACCGCCTGGGCCGATTGGGCGAAAAAGTCTACCACCCCGTAGGTCAGGCCGATGATGTTCTGGTACTTCATGCGCTTTTGGCGTATGGTTTGGCAGATGGCCCGATAGCGCGCAGCCATCGCCTCCCGCATTACAAACACCCGTACCACCGGCATGGAGCGCAAAGCCTCTACCAGAAAAGAGGCCGAGTTGGCAATTTCTCCTTTTGCCACCGCCTCCTGCTGCTTAGCCCTGGGGTTTAGGTATAGCGAGAGGGCCATGTTTATGCTGCCGTACAGCACCCCGGCCAGGGCGATGCGCCAGTCGTTGCGCAGCAGCAACACCAGCGTGACCGGGAACACCGCAGCAAACCGCAGAAGCTGCACCACCGAGAACCCGCCCAGGGCATAGCCGCAACGGTTCGCATCGCTGGTTAGGCGGGTGATGTAGTCCCCGGTCCGGTAGCCCGTCAGGCGCTCATAGGGCATATGGGCTATGTGCCGGAACAGCTCCTTGCGCAGCCGGGCCGTGGCCAGCTCCGAACAAGTGGCCCGCAGGTAGGCCCCGTAGACCACCGGTGGGGCCAGCAGCAGGAACAGCCCCAGCATCGCCAGCAGGGCCAGGAAAATATTGTCCTCCCGCGCGCCGGTGATAATATCCAGCAAGGCGCGGTTTACATAGGGCAGGGCGAACAGCAGGGCAAACTCGAAACAGCTTAGCAGCAGGCCCAGCACATACCGCCACCGGGCAGGCCCCAGGTAAGAAAAGCACTGCCAGAACAGCCGGATTACAGACCGTTTTTTCATACGGACACCTCCTTTAAGCCCTGTAGGCGGCACATCTCATAGTACCGGCCCCGCTGGGCCAGCAGGGCGTGGGGGGCGCCCTCTTCCGCTACTTTGCCGTCCTCCAGCACGTAAATGTAATCTACCCCCTGCACGGTAGAGAGCCGGTGGGCGATGATCACCGCCCCGCGCCCTTCCAGTAGTTTGTCCAGCGAGGCCTGCACTTCCCGCTCGGTCTGCAAATCCAGGGCAGAGGTGGCCTCATCCAACAGCACCAGGGGGGCCTGTTTTACCATTGCGCGGGCAATGCACAGCCGTTGCCGCTGCCCGCCGGAAAGATCCCGGCCCCCTTCGCCAATGGGGTGGTCCATCCCGTCGGGGAAAGCGCTTACAAAGTCCCACAGGCTTACTTCCCGCAGGGCGGCCTCGCACGCCGCACGGGTAAGGCCGGGCCGGCCATAGGCGATATTCTCATAGAAACTCCCCGCAAACAGGCAGGGGTCCTGGGTGACGATGGACAGGTTCTCTCGCAGGGCCTCTGGGTCCCATTCCTCCGTGGGGGTGCCCAGCAGCCGCAGGCTGCCGTCCTCCGGCAGGTAGAACCGGCAGATCAGCTTGACCAGCGTAGACTTGCCGCAGCCGCTGGCCCCCAGCACGGCCACCTTTTTGCCGGGAGGAACCTGTAGGGCCAGGCCGTCCAGGGCGCGGGGGCTGCCCGGCCCGTAGGCAAAGCACAGGCCCTCCGCCGCACAGGGGACAGGGTTTTCCCCTGTAGGGCGGCGCACCGGGCCAACAGGCTCGTCGGGTATGTCGATGACCTCGTAATACCGGCGGGCGCTGGCCGAGGCGCCGCGCGCGGTTTTTAGCATATAGTCAGACTGGCTGAAGGATTCGGTGATATAGCCGCTCAGGGTAACAAAACTTACAAAGGCCCCCACAGTTAGCTGCCCGGAACTCACCAGCCAGGAGCCGATCAAAAACAGGCTCATGGTCTGGGCTACGCTGGCCAGGTACTTTACCCCGGTCATCTTCATGCTCAGCCGCTCCGAGCGCACTTTCTGATCCAGGGAGGCATCTACCGCCCGGTCGAACCGCTTGCCCAGTACCTTTTCGGCGGCAAAGGCCTTTACGCTCAGTGCCCCGGCGATCACATCGGCGGCAATACTCATGGCAGAGCCCGTCTGATCCATGGAGCGCTTGGCTTGGTCCTCTATGGGCCGGCTGATGGCCCCCACCATCCACAAAGACACCGGCAGGATGATCAGGTAGGCGATGGACAACTGCCAGGAAATGAACACGCAGGCTGTCAGCCCGAACAGGCCGGAGAAGATCAGCCGGGAGAAATTGCTGATATGCCCTGCCGAAAAAGTGCTCAGGAAGTCGATATCCCCGTTGAGCCGGGCGGCCACGTCCCCGGTACGGAACTTCTGCTCCAGCACGGACATATCCCCGCGGGTCAGCTTTTCAAAGGCCCGGCCCCGTACCCCCAGGAACATATCCTCCGTTATATGCCCGATGATCCGGTAGTGCAGGGCTGTCCGGGCGCAGTCCAACAGGATAAAGAGGGCCATCATCCCGGCGGTGGCCAGCATCTCCTGGGTAAGGCCGGCCACGCCGTAGTCCAGGGAGCGGCCCCAGTAGGTGGCCGAAAGCATCTTCAGCACCCCGGATACCAGGGACAGCCCCACAATGACCACAATGCCCGGCAGGTACCGCCGGTTGTCGATGTAAAACCGCAAAAGGGAGCCGGCGTTCATAGCCCCGCCCCCTCTTCCAGCAGGGGCAGGTCTTTAATGGCCTTGCCACCCTCTGTCAGCCAAAGCTGTACCAGCGGGTGATCCGCCCATTTTTGGCGCAGATAGTCCTTGTTTTTCAGCCAGCCCGCCCGGAACACCGGATCGTTGTGGAGCCTGTCGTAGCTGCGCTCCTTGGCCGGGTAGTGGATGGCCTTTGCCTCCCTGGCCAGCACGAACCGGGCCCCTTTTTCATGGGCCTGTATGCCGAAGTCGTTGTCCTCGCAGCCCCAGGTGCAGAAGAACTCGTCGAAGTACAGGCCGTTTTCCCGCATAAACGCCGTAGGCACTGAGAAATGCAGGCTCCACAGCACGATCCAGGGGGCGGGCCAGCGGTGAAGGGCGTCCCCGCAAGAGGCGTAGTCCCGTTCCCGGCCGTCCAGCATCCGGCGTTCTGCCATGAGGGCGGCGGCCTCGTCCGGGGCATGGGCATGGATGATCCCCCGCATTTCCTCCAGGTCAGAGGTCAGGTCATTGCCGAAGATGTAGCCGATCGTGACCAGCTTTTCCCCGTGCGCCTGATAGAGCCGGTAATGCTCCGCCAGGCAACTGCTGGTAAGGATCACCCCGCTGTCCAGGAACACGCACAGTTGGGAGTCCGCGGCGCGTATGCCCATATTCCGGGCCGTACCGGGGCGGAACCCCGCATCCTCCTGCCAGAAGTACCGCAGGGCAAACTGCCCGGCGTATGCCTCTGCCACAGCCTGCATACCGGCAGAGGAGCCGTCATCACAGACCAGCACCTCCAAATCTGCCAGGGGGAAATGGGAGCCGGCCACGGAATCCAACGTAAGCCGCAGTTCCTCTGGGTTGTTGTAAACGGGGATGATAACGGAGATCTTTTTCATAGCAAACACCCTTTCTTCGTGTGGTATCTTTTTGCCCCAGTATAGCATTTCAAGCGGGAAATACAAGGGGTTTTGCATGAGTGGTCGAAAATCGGGCTGTTTTGGTTGCCAGGGCCCTGTAGACGCACAAAAAGGCCCCCACACGCGGTGGGGGCCTTTGGGCGGTATGTTTTGGGCGGCAGGGGTAAACAGGCAACGTGTCCGGCCGCTAGGGGGCTGGCCGTTGGAGCAGTACAATGGTATGGAACAGCCCGGTTTCCGCCTCGTAGTATTGGCGCAGGCTGCCGCTGTATTTTTGTATGGCGCTGCGTATGCTCTTCAGGCCCAGCCCGTGCTGCTCTTTTTGGGCTTTGCGGGACAGGAAACCGCCCTTGCCGTCCGGTTCTGGGGGCAGGGTACAGGTGTTCACCAGCGTGACGGTAAGGGCGCTGCCCGGCCGGGCGTCGGCCAAAAGCTCTATGTACCCGCCGGGAGAGCCGGTGGCAGCCTCCACAGCGTTTTCCAGCAGGTTGCCAAACAGGGCGGTGATATCTGCCTGCTCCATAAAGTCTGCGGCACCCTCCCGCACATCGGCGGTAAAGGCCACGCCTTTGCCCTCGCAGACTTCCTGGCACCGGCACAGTACCACGTCCAGCAGGTGGTTGCCGCAGATACGCGCTTTCCGCTGTAGGGCAGGGGAGGCCTCCAACTGGGCGACATACCGGGCTACCCCCTGGTTGTCCGCCCGGTCGGCCAGGTCCCGCAGTGCCGCCAGGTGCTTGCGTATATCGTGGATGAGCACCCGTTGGCGGTCATATTGCTCCTCCAGGGCCTGGTAATAGCCGGCCTCGGTGCGCTGTTTCTGGCGCATCAACTGCTGGTCCAGGCTGCGGCGGTACATCTGCCGGTTGACCTGGTACCCCACAAAGAGCAGCAGGTTGTTGAAGAGCAGGATCAACAGCCCTGCCAGCAGCGCGGAGCCCAGGGTGAGCGGGAACCCGGCTACTGCCACGCAGAAACCCATCATAAACAGGATGAACAGCGTGCACAGGGAAAAGCCCGTCAGCAGTGCCGGGATGGCGCGGCCTTGGAGCGGCGCACCTGCTTTGGCCAGGCGGGCCAGCAGCGCGGTATAGCCTACATAGAGCAGCCTGCCGGCCAGGGCCAAGGCAAAGAACCCCATCAGCAGGTAGAGGGTTTCGGTCATCAGCGCATCGCCTCCACATAGAGCATATAGGTATTTTTAAAGTCTTTGCACTTGCGCCGGGTCAGGTAAGCGGCGTACTCGGCGCCGTCCGGGGCGCATAGGGTGATCAGGTTTGCGGAAAAGCGGCGGACGTATTTCATGTTGATGAGGAAACTGCGGTGGGGCTGGTAAAAGCTGCCAATGCCCAGCAGCGTTTCCTCCCAATGCCGCATGGTTTGGGTGGACTGGTACAGGCCGGTGGCCGTGCGTACCACCGGCCTGCGCCCCTGGGCCTCTACCAGCAGGATTTCGTGGGAGAGCAGGGTCAGGGACTCTGTGGGGGTTTCCAGCAGGACGGGGCGGGTGTCTACGCTGAGCTGGTAGAGGGCGTCCTTCAGGTTGCGGAACAGCCGGTTTTTATCTACCGGCTTGGAAAGGTAGCGGAATACGTGGAATTTCATGGCGTCATCCAGGTAGTCGGGGTAGGAGGTGACGATGAAGATCTTGAGGTAGGGGTTTTGGGCGGCCAGCCGGGCACCCAGGCTGATACCGTTGGTTTCGGGCATTTCTACGTCCAGGAAGGCCAGGGCGGCTGGGGGGACGGCGGGGTGGGATTCTGCCGCCAAAAGCTGGGAAACCTGGGTGTAGGCGCATAATACCGGGGGATCCAGCCGGTTGGAGGCAAAGTACTCCAGCAGGTAGGACTGTAACTGGGCAAGGGGCGCCGGGTCGTCGTCACACAGGATGATGCGCATGGTGTGGCCTCCTTCCTTGGGGTGCCTTATAGTGTAGCACAGTCAGGCGCCTAAGTCAACTTGCCACCCCGTTTCCCCCGGTTTTCCGGGCTTTTTCGGGGGTGTTGCGGTTTCTTGCTGGGCTCCGCCCAAACCGGCCATCCTTTGAAAAGGGCGGCCCGAAACTTTTACGCGGGGGTGTGGAGGCTTTTTGTTGGGCTCCGCCCAAACCAGCCACCCTTTGAAAAGGGCGGCCCGAAACTTTTACGCGGGGATGTTAAGGGGGCGTTTGGACGGATTGGGCAAGAGGTGTGTTTTTTGTGGGGGGGATTTGGAAGGGGGGCGGCGGTTATCAATTATGGGTTAGGAAAATGGCTGGTTTTGGTATAAACGGGTGGCGAACGGTTTTATATTTTGTTTATGCGGGGGATTGGAGGGGGTTTTGGGGTGGGTTAGAGGGATGTAACCAGGGGGTAGGAGGGGGGTTATGGGCAGATTATGGGCGGGTAGGGGGCAGATATTACTTGACTTTCGGGCGTGAGTGTGGTATTCTATAAACATAGATGTGAATTATTTAGTTGTTCGTTTTTGTGTTTTGTTTTGCGGTTGTTTGGAATGGGCCGGGGTGCGGCGTGGGGGCTGTGCTGGGTTGGCTTTGATGGGGCGCGGAGAGTTTTACGGCGTGGAGGGGGAGAAGTGGGGGGGGGCAGCGGAGGGCTGTGTTGGGTGATAGGGCGCTGGAGGATCCGGCGCGGCATGAAAAGAGAAAAGGAGGTAGGGGCGATGAAGGCGAGCGTTCGGAGTATTAGCGAGATGACGGGGTTTTCACCGGCGACGGTTTCCAACGCGCTGAACAACAAGCGGGGGGTGAGCCGGGAAACCGCGGAGAAGATTTTGCGGGCCGCCAGGGAGGCGGGGTATTTTGACGGGCCGGGCTTGCAGCGGCTGCGGCTGGTGGTGTACCAGGCCGACGGGGCGGTGGTCAATGACTCGCCGTTTTTTGCCCGGCTGATGGCGGGGGTGGAGGCGGAGTGCCGCCGGCTGAAACTGGAGCTTATAACCTGCCACCTGCAAAAGGGGGCCCCGGACTATGACGCCCGGCTGGCGGAACTGCTGGAGGACAGCGGCGCGGCGCTGCTGCTGCTGGCCACGGAGATGGAGGCCGGGGAGGCCGCCCGGTTCCGGAAAGCGGCGGGGCCGGTGGTGGTGCTGGACAACTGGTACGAGGGGCTGCCCTTTAGCGCGGTGCTCATCGACAATACCGACGGGGCGTTTGAGGCGGTTTCCTACCTGATCGGCCAGGGGCATAGCCGTATTGGGCATTTGCAGGGGAAGGGGCAGATCAAGAACTTCTACTACCGGCGGCAGGGCTATCTGCGGGCCATGGCGGAACATGGCCTGCCGGTGGAGCCCCGGTACACCGTGCCCCTTTCTACCGGCATGGAGCAGGCCAGGGCGGATATGGCGGCCTGGCTGGCCAGCGGGGCGGAACTGCCGACGGCCTTTTTTGCGGACAACGATATGATCGCCCTGGGGGCCATGCGGGCCCTGGAACAGGCCGGGCGGCAGGTGCCGGGGGAGGTATCGGTGGTGGGGTTTGACGATTTGCCTTTTTGCGCCATTTCCAGCCCGCCGCTGACCACGGTGCGGGTGTTCAACTACGAGATGGGCCAGGCCGCCGTGCGCAGGCTGCTGGAGATAGCCGGGGACGGGGGCGGGTACCGCACCAAGGTGCAGGTAACCAGCGCCTTTGTGTGCAGGGACAGCGTGCGGGACCTGCGGGACCAGGGGAAGGCGCCGGGCTGACCGGGAAAGGGCAGGCGGGCCGGTACACCGGCCTGGCAGTATAGAGATAAAGGAGAGATTTTGTATGGAAAGAACCATCAAGCTGGGGTTTGCGCCTACCAGGCGGAGCATTTTCAGCGCGCCGGACGCGGTGAAGTACCGGGGGCTGACGGCAGAGCGGCTGCGGGAACTGGGGGTGGCGTTTGTGGACATCGACGGCATCAACGGGGAAGGGCTGCTGTACAGCGAGGAGGACCGGCTGCGGATTTTGGAGAAGTTTAAGGCGGCGGAGGTGGACGGGCTGTTTTTGCCCCACTGCAACTTTGGCACCGAGTACCTGTGCGCCAGGCTGGCCAAGGATTTGGGCGTGCCCGTGCTGCTGTGGGGGCCCCTGGACGAGCGGCCGGAACCCGACGGCACCCGGCTGCGGGACACCCAGTGCGGGCTGTTTGCCACCGGCAAGGTGCTGCGGCGGTTTGGGGTGCCCTTTACCTACCTGACCAACTGCCGGCTGGACGACCCGGTGTTTGCGCGGGGGCTGCGGGACTTTTTGGCGGTGTGCCGGGTGGTGCGCACCTTCCGGAACATCAGGATCTTGCAGATTGGGCCCCGGCCGTTTGACTTTTGGTCGACCATGTGCAACGAGGGGGAGTTGCTGGAGAAGTTCAACATCCAGCTTGCGCCCATCCCGCTGCCGGAGTTGACCGGGGAAGTGAAAAAAGCCCTCGCCCAGGGGGCAGAAGTGCAGGCGGCCATGGCCTACTGCCGGGAACATATGGACATCAACGTGACGGACGGGCAACTGGAGATGGTTGCCGGGCTGGCGGTGGCCATGGAACGCCTGGTGGGGAAATACCACTGCAACGCGGCGGCGATCCAGTGCTGGAACGCCTTGCAGGGGGAGCTGGGCATTATGCCCTGCGCGGCCAACGCCTTGCTGAACGATAAGGGGATACCGGTGGTGTGCGAAACGGATATACACGGGGCGGTGACGGCCCTGCTGGCGGAGGCTGCCGCCAACGACGGCACCCGGAGCTTTTTTGCGGACTGGACCATCCGGCACCCGGACAGGGAGAACGGGGAACTTTTGCAGCACTGTGGGCCCTGGCCCCTCTCGGTGGCGGGGTGCAGGCCGTGCATTACCTACCCGCTGGCGTTTGACCACCCAGGGGCCATAACCGCCGAGGCCAAGCATGGGGACCTGACTTTGTGCCGGTTTGACGGGGACAACGGCGCGTACAGCCTGCTGCTGGGCAACGCCAAGGGCATAGACGGCCCCAAGGGGATGGGCACCTACCTGTGGGTGGAGGTGGAGAACATCAAGCGGCTGGAGGCGAAGATTGTGGAGGGGCCGTATATCCACCACTGCGTGGGCATTCACAAGGACGTGGTGCCGGTGCTGTATGAGGCGTGCAAGTATATGGGCATTACCCCGGACCTGTACGACGGGAACGAGGCCCAGGTGCGGGCGTATCTGCGGGGGGAATAAAGGACGGCGGGCCGGCAGAGGACATTTAGTGGGAGCAGGAAAGTTTTTGGGGGTTCTTAGGGGATCGGGGCAAAGCCCCGGCGGGCGGGGGCCCAAAACGGGGCCGGGGGAAGCGCCGGGCTGGCGAGGCGCTGCGGGCGTTGGGGGGGATTCAGGTGGGGGGCAGGAAAGTTTTTGGGGGTTCTTAGGGGACTTTTTACAAAAAGTCCCCTAAGTGGGGATCGGGGCAAAGCCCCGACCGCCGGAGGCCAGTGGGGACCGGGGCAAAGCCCCGGCGGGGGGCCCAAAGTGGGCTGGGGCAAGGCCCCGGCCGCCGGGGGCCAGGGGCGGGATATAAACATAGAAAGCGGGGATAGTTTGAACATACGTGAATTGGAGCTGCTGAGCTGGGATTTGCGGCAGCGGGTTTTGGACTTGATTATGGCCGGGGGCGGGGGGCACATTGGCGGGGACATGAGCCTGCTGAACGCCCTGCTGGCGCTTTACGAGAACCACCTGCGCATCAGCCCGGAGAGCGCCGGTGACCCGGACCGGGACAGGTTCGTGCTCTCGAAGGGGCACGCGATGGAGGCCTATTACGCGGTGCTGTGCCACCGGGGCTTTTTGGACTGGGCGGAGGTGGAAAAGGGGTTCTCACGGTTCGGCTCGCCCTACATTGGCCACCCCAACAACAAGCTGCCGGGGGTAGAGATGAACGCCGGCTCGCTGGGCCACGGGCTGCCGGTGTGCGTGGGGATGGCTTTGGCCGGGAAACGCAAAGGGGCCGGGTTCCGGGTGTACACCATTATGGGGGACGGGGAACTGGCCGAGGGCTCTGTTTGGGAGGGGGCCATGGCCGCCGGGCACTACCGGCTGGACAACCTGTGCGCGGTGGTGGACCGCAACCGGTTGCAGATCTCCGGCACCACCGAAGAGGTGATGGGGCATGAGCCGCTGGCCGGGCGCTTTGCCGCCTTTGGCTGGGAGGTGCTTTCGGTGGACGGGGACTGCCTGGCCCAACTGGACAAAGCCTATGCCAGGGCCAAGGAACTTACCGGGAAACCGGTGGTGATCATCGCGAACACCACCAAGGGCTATGGCGCGGCGCTGATGGAGGGCAAGGCGGCGTGGCACCACCATCTGCCCACTTGGGAGGAGTACGGGCAGATTAAAGAAGAGTTTGCAAAAAGGAAGGAGGCGGCCCGGTATGCATAACATACCCAACCGGCAGGCGATCTGCCAGGCCCTGATGGACAGGGCCGAAACCGACCGGGATATTGTGGTGCTGTGCAGCGACAGCCGGGGCAGCGCCAGCCTGGCGCCCTTTGCCCAGCGGTTCCCGGCACAGTTTGTGGAGGTGGGCATTGCGGAGCAGAACCTGGTGAGCATGGCCGCGGGGATGGCTGCCTGCGGGATGAAAGCCTTTGCGGCCTCGCCGGCCTGTTTCCTCAGCACCCGCAGCTATGAGCAGGCCAAGGTGGACTGCGCCTACTCGGACACCAATGTGAAGCTGATCGGCATTTCCGGCGGGGTAAGCTACGGGGCGCTGGGGATGAGCCACCATTCGGCACAGGATATTGCGGCCATGAGCGCCCTGCCCAATATGCGGGTGTACCTGCCCAGCGACCGGCATCAGACAAAGCGCCTGACGGAAGCCCTGCTGGAGGACCACAGGCCGGCTTACATCCGGGTGGGGCGCAACCCGGTGGAGGATATTTACAGCGAAACCCATTGCCCCTTTGTGATGGACCGGGCCAACTGGCTGATGGGGAAAGGGGAAAAGGTGCGGGCGGCGGTGATCGCCTGCGGGGAGATGGTCTACCCGGCGCTGGAGGCCGCCAGGCGGTTGGGGCAGCGGGGCATAGCCGCCAGCGTGCTGGATATGTACTGCGTGAAACCCCTGGACCGGCAGGCTGTGGAAGAGGCCGCCGCCGCGGCGGAGGTGGTGGTGACGGTGGAGGAGCACGCGCCCTACGGGGGGCTGGGCAGCATGGTGGCCCAGGCAGTGGGCGCGTGCTGCCCCCGGCGGATACGGTGCCTGGCCCTGCCGGACGCGCCGGTGGTTGCCGGGACCAGCCGGGAGGTGTTTGCCCACTACGGGCTTACGGGCGAGGGCATTGCCCGCTGTGTAGAGGAGATGTTGGGATGCAGTATATCTTGAGCATAGACCAGAGCACCAGCGGCACCAAGGCCCTGCTGCTGGACCGGGAAGGGGAACTGGTGGGGCGGGCCGACCTGCCCCACGCCCAGAAGGTAAACGGGAAGGGCTGGGTGAGCCACGACCCGGTGGAGATCTACCGGAACACCCTGCTGGCGGCCGGGAAACTGCTGGACGCCACCGGGGTGGACCCGGCGGGGATTGAGGCCATTGGCATAAGCAACCAGCGGGAAACGGCGCTGGTGTGGGACAGGGACACCGGCCTGCCGGTGGCGGACGCGGTGGTGTGGCAGTGCGGCCGGGCCCAGGACATCTGCGCACGGTTGGCGGGGCGGGGGGAGGAGATCAGCCGGAAAACCGGGCTGCGGCTTTCCCCCTACTTTCCGGCGGCCAAGTGGGCCTGGCTACTGGAGAATACCCCGGACTTGCAGGGCCGGCGCCTGTGCGCGGGGACCATTGACAGTTGGCTCTTGTACAAGCTGACCGGGCAGTTTAAGACGGATTACTCCAACGCCAGCCGTACCCAGTTGTTTGACATCCACCGGCTGTGCTGGGACCAGGGGCTGTGCGGGGCCTTTGGGGTGGACAGGGGGCTGCTGCCCGCTGTATGCATGAGCGACAGCCGCTTTGGGGACACGGACCTGGAAGGGCTGCTGCCCCGGCCGGTGCCGGTGCACGGGGTGCTGGGGGACTCCCACGGGGCGCTGTTTGGGCAGGGCTGCGTGAAACCGGGCATGGGCAAGGCCACCTACGGCACCGGGTCTTCGGTGATGGTGCACGTGGGGGAGGCGCCGGTGCACAGCGGCCGGGGCATTGTGACCTCGCTGGCCTGGGGCATGGGCGGCAAGGTGCAGTATGTGCTGGAGGGGAACATCAACTACGCGGGGGCCGTGACCACCTGGGTGGCAGAGGGCCTGGGGCTGCTGGCATCGCCCAAAGAGGCGGGCCGGGTGGCGGCACAGGCCGACCCGGAGGACGGGACCTACCTGGTGCCGGCCTTTACCGGGCTGGGGGCCCCGTACTGGCAGCCCGCTGCCAGGGGGATGTTTTGGGGCATGGGCCGGGGTACCGGCCGGGCGGAACTGGTGAAGGCCGCGGAAGAGTGCATTGGGTACCAGATAGCGGACGTGGTGGAGGCCATGCGCGAAGAGGGCATCCCCCTGACAGAACTGCGGGCGGACGGGGGGCCCACCAGGGACGGGTATTTGATGCAGTTCCAGGCGGACATACTGGGCCTGCCGGTGGCCGTGCCGGAGCGGGAGGAGCTTTCCGGCATGGGCGCGGGGTACTGCGCGGGCATTGCCTGCGGGCTGTACCGGCCGGAGGTACTGGAGCGGGCCGGGCGCCACAGCTACCGCCCCCAAAAGGGTAGCGGCTGGATGGAAAAGCACTATGGCGGATGGAAAAAAGCGGTAGGTATGCTGGTATAAAGTACAGACGAAAACAAAGGAGGCAGGCGTTAGGGCGTGCCCAAAGGCGTTGTTATACGCACAATGTTTTGGCGATGGGTAAGGAAAAGTTTCGTCCACCTTTTCAAAGGTGGTAGGGTTTTTAGGGGCAACGCCCCTAAACCGCCGGAGGCCGGTTACTTCGTCATAAAACACTGGTTTTGGACACGCCCAGGCATTATGCCGGCTGTGGAAAAATGGGGGATGTTGGAGATCAGCCGCTACTGCCCCCAAAAGGGTAGCGGGTGGGGGGAAAAGCACTATGGCGGATAGAAAAAAGCGGTAGGTATGCTGGTATAAAGTACAGACGAAAACAAAGGAGGCAGGCATTATGCTAACTGTGGAAAAATGGGGGATGCTGGAGATCAGCGCCCCGGGCAAAACAGAGGGGAACCCCTTTACCGACTACACTTGCACGGCGACCTTTAAGGGGAAGGAGGAAACCGTTACGGTAGAGGGCTTTTACGACGGGGACGGCACCTATAAGGCCCGGTTTATGCCCAGCTTTGAAGGGGAATATACCTACGAAATGGGCGGCAGCTTTGGCGAGGCTGTGGCCGGCGGGTTTACCGTGACCCCGCCGAAAGCGGGGAACCACGGGCCCATGCGGGTGGTGGGGCAGTTCCACTTTGCCTATGAGGACAGCACCCCCTATTACCCGGTGGGCACCACCTGCTACGCCTGGGCCCATCAGCCGGAAGAGGTGTACCGGCGGACGCTGGCGGAGCTGGACAAGGGGTATTTTAACAAGATGCGCTTTTGCGTGTTCCCCAAGCATTACATCCACAATTTCCGGGACCCGGTGACGTTCCCCTATGAGGGCACGCCCATGGACAACAGCGGCCTGTGCGAGGAGAACTTTACCTATGAGATGGACATCTCCGGCAACCGGTGGGACTTTACCCGGTTTAACCCGGCGCACTTCCGCCGCATAGAACGGTGCCTGGAGGACCTGATGGAGCGGGGGATAGAGGCGGACGTGATTGTGATGCACCCCTATGACCGCTGGGGGTTTAAGTCCATGACCTCGGAACAGGACGACCTGTACTGGAAGTATGTGATTGCCCGGTTTGCCGCCTACCGCAACGTGTGGTGGAGCTTGGCCAACGAATATGACCTGCTGGCGGCCAAGACGCTGGAGGACTGGGAACGCTACGCCGGGATCATCTGCCAAAACGACCCCTACCGGCACCTGCGGGGCATCCACAACTGCATGGCCTTTTACGACCACAGCAGGCCGTGGATTACCCATTGCAGCTTACAGAGGCAGGACCTTTACCGGCACGTGGAGTATACGGACGAGTACCGCACCCGCTGGGGCAAGCCCATTGTGTGGGACGAGATCAGCTACGAGGGGAACATTGACATGGGCTGGGGGAATATCTCCGGCCAGGAGCTGGCCAGGCGGTTTTGGGAGGCTGCCCTGCGGGGCGGCTACGCGGGCCACGGGGAAACCTTTGTGGACGAGCGGGAGGATATCCTGTGGTGGAGCCACGGCGGGGAACTGCATGGGGAGAGCCCGGCGCGCATCCGCTTTTTGCACGGGATACTGCGGGAAACCCCCGGCTACGGCCTGAAACGGGGCCAGGGCAGCTTTGACGAGGTGGTGGGCGTACCCGACGGGCCGGGCTTTTTGGCCTTTGGCGGCGGCGCCGGGTACGAGATACACTACTACGGGTTTGGGCGGCCCAGTTTCCGGGACTTTACGAAACCGGCGGGGGAACAGTGGAAGGCGGAGGTTATAGACACCTGGGAGATGACCGTGACCGGCGCCGGGGTGCACGAGGGCAAGTTCCGCATAAAGCTGCCGGGGAAAGAATACATGGCGGTGCGGCTGACCAAACTGCCCGGCTAAGTACGGCGGTAAAAAAAGAACCTGCCCTGTCCGCGCGGCCCTGTGGGGCGGCCCGGATGGGGCAGGTTTTTTGGTCGGTTATGCCGGTGGGCGCGGGCCTGGTCAGGCGCCATGGCCCTCCAGGTCGCGGACGATGGGGGGGAGCTGGGAGATCATGTTGTCCATATCCTCAAACATGGCGCTTTTCGTGGTACCCAGGCGGCTGGCGTTGTTGATGTGCGCCTGGACCTGCTGGTTCAGGTCCTTGATACGGTCAAAGAACTTGCAGATGACCTGAAGCTCTACCTGGGAGTTCTGGATGACGCTGGAGATCTCCTCCTGCACGTCCAGGGCGCTGTCCGCGGAGGCGGTGATGCTTTGGAAACTCTCATCGGTCTGGGTCACGATGCCCACGCCCTGGCCCAGGGTGGCCTGGGAGTGGGCGATTTTGCCGCTGAGGGCATTGGCGTGGGTTTCGATATTGTTGACCTCGGCGTCTACCTCGCCGGCCAGGACCTTGATCTCCTTGGCCAGGTCCTTGACCTGCACGGCCACCACGGCGAAGCCCTTGCCGGCCACGCCCACCCGGGCGGCCTCGATGGAGGCGTTGAGGGCTAGGATATTGGTTTCGTCGGCAATGGACACGATTTTGCCCATGCACTGCTGGATGCCGTTGATGGCGGCCTGAAGCTGGGCGAAGGTTTCCGCCATTTCCGTATAGGAGCCCTGGACGGCGGCGGAAACTTTGCCAAGCTCTACCATAAGGGCCTGGGCGCCGGAAACGCTCTCTGCGATGCCGGCGCGCACCTGGCCGAACTGGCCGGCGGTTTCGTCGATATTGGCGAAGGAATCGCCCAGGTCCTGCAGCTTGTTCTGGAACAGGGCGGCCTCTTGCACCACCCCGGAGAAGGAGGAGTTGACCAGGCTGAGCTCTTGCAGGGCGGCCACTTCCTTTTGCACCAGCTCCTGCCGGTACTGGCCCAGGCTTTCGGCCACGTGCAGCACCGGGTACAGGTCCTGGGGCTCCTGGGGCTGGCGGGGCTTTTGTTTCCGATTGAAAAAGATACCCATGGTGTCCCCTCCTTTACTCAAAGACCACGCAGGTCATGGACTGGTTGACAAAACGGTTGTTGTAGTGCTCGCCATAGCCCACCAGGCCGGCGTGGCTGCCCAGGACCGCCATATCCTGCAAATAGCGCTGCATATAGCCGTGCTGGGAGAACAGCTTGTAGCGGAACAGGCAGTTGACGGAGAAAACGGCGGAACGGCGGGGGAAGTCGGCGGTGATTTGCCGGATGGTTTCCTGGGTGATGGCTTTGTAATCGCCCAGCTCCAGCAAAAGGAGCACGTCGGAATCATTGACCTGGCGGAAACAGGCCAGGGCGTTGCCCACCACCTCTTTGATGGAGATGATGCAGGTGTCGTCCCCGTTCAGCTTGCCGAAGGGGTTTTGGAAGGTGCGGGTGAGGATCTCCTCGTCGGTGACATGGAGGATGTCCTTATACACCTGCTTGGCGGGCTTGCCGTTGAGGCTGCCCAATATGTAGCGGGCCCGGTCCGTGTTGGAGGCGATGAAACGGTAATCGCCCAACTGGTGGTAGATGTTCTCTTTATATGCCTTGACCCGGCCCCCCCAGGTTGCGTACCAGGCCGTAGGCCACGGCGTCTTGGTAGACCCGGCCGTTGGCGGAAACCCGGCCCTGGTCGCCGGTGCCGCCCATAAGGCAGACGTTGCGCCGGCGCAGTACCGTGTTGATGGTGGTGAGCACGCAGGCGTCGTTGCCGCTGCAAAAATCGATGCAAACCGTGTTTTCCTCGGCGGCCTGGACGGTTTTTATGTCCGCCTCCAGCCGGCGGATATACTTGGCGGGCATGGTGGAGGCTTCCTCCAGCACGTTGGCCGTGGCGCAGACGCCGTCATAAAAAGCGATGACCACCACGCCGCGCTGTACTACGGTGGTGTGGTAGCCCATGCCGATACACCCGATGCTGGGCACGCCGGGGAACTGTTTTTCAAGCTCTGCCACGTGCTTTTCAAACTGCTCGTTGGTGGATAGTAGCATGATAAACTGCGGGGTATGCAGGCCGCGGAGCGCTTCGTCCAGGTTGCCGCTCTGGCTCATACCAAAGAATTGTTTCAAGCTGTTGTCACTCCCCTATGGTTGGTTTTAAGGCAACGCCGCACAAAGACCGGCCTACGGCCTTTGCTTACGATCCGCTTGCCTATTTTCCGTCATAGCACACAGCTTTCGCTTGCCAATCGCCAGATTGAAGGCGCTCAATCTGTGCACTCTGACGAAAAATCTGACGGCGCAACGCGCGCACAATCTTTGTGCGGTGTTGCCTTAAGCTATCTTCTCTGGTAAAGATTATACGTGAAAACCGGGCGGCTGTCAACTGCGGATATTGGGGGGGCAGGGGAGGCGGGCTTTCATCATTGACAAATACCCCCTTGGCTAGTATAATATGGAAAGGGTGGGCTGTGCCCATCCAGTTTTCACATGAGGGAGTGTGGAGTATGATGGACAGTATTCGCAAGAAGATTACGACCTGCCTGATTGTTACGGTGGTGCTGGCTTTGCTGGCTGTAGGCGCCGCGAGCATCTGCCTGACCTACCGCAACACCCTGACCACGGTGGAGGGCATGATGGGCGAAACGGCCCTGCTGGCCTCCCAGCGCATTACCCAGGAACTGACGGCTTATAAAAACGTGGTAATAGATACGGGCTGTGTGCCGCAACTGGCAGACAGCAGCGTGCCCGTGGAGGAAAAGCGCGCCATTATGGATGAGCGGGTGGCCATGCACGGTTTCCAGCGGGGGAACGTGATCGGCCTTAACGGGGTCAGTATTTTTGACGGCAAAGACTACTCTGACCGGGAGTATGTGCAGCGGGCCATGGCGGGGGAGGTGTATGTTTCCCAGCCTTTGGTCAGCAAGGTGACCGGGGAGCTTTCCATTATGGTGGCGGCCCCCCTGTATGCCGGCGGCAAGCACGGGGCCGACATTGTGGGCGTGGTCTACTTTGTGCCCCCGGAAACCTTTTTGAATGACATTGTGTCCTCGGTGCGGGTCAGCGGCAGCAGCCGGGCCTATATGCTGAACCGGGCGGGCGACACCATTGCGGACGCCACCCTGGAAACCGTCACCACCCAGAACATCGGCCGGGAGGCCCAGACGGACAGCTCGCTGAAGGAGCTGGCGGCGATCCACCAGGCCATGTGCCAGGGGCAGGCGGGCTTTGGCAGCTTTAACGCCCAGGACGGCCCCCGCTTTGCGGCCTACGCCCCGGTGGATGGCACGGACGGTTGGAGCCTGGCTGTGACCGCCTTGCAGCGGGACTATTTGGGCGATACATACTTCTCTATTATTGTGAACCTGGCGGTGATCCTGCTCTCCATTTTGGCCTCGGTGGTGGTGGCGCTGAAACTTTCCACCAACATCAGCCGCCCCATGCGGGCCTGTGCCCAGCGGATGAAACGGCTGGCCGCGGGCGACCTTTCCTCCCCTGTGCCCGAAACCGTTGGCCGGGACGAAACCGCAGAACTCACCCGCTCTACCGGGGAGCTGGTGGCAGGGCTCAACGGGATCCTCCATGACATCAGTTTCCTGCTGACCCAGATGGCGCAGAAGAATTTTGACATCCGTTCGTTCCACCGGGAAGCCTATGTGGGCGAGTTTGAAACCATTTTGCAGGCCATGCGCGGGCTGAAGGAACAGATGAACGCCACCATGCGCCAGATAGACGCCGCCGCGGGGCAGGTTTCGGCCGCCAGCGGGCAGGTTTCCTCCGGGGCCCAGACCCTGAGCCAGGGGGCTATGACCCAGGCGAGTTCGGTGCAGGAACTGGCCGCCACCATCACCGATATCTCCGCCAGCGCCCGGCGCACCTCGGCCGCGGCCGAGCAGGCCGGCGTGTTTGTGGGCCAGGCCGGGGCCCAGTTGGGGGCCAGCGTAGAGGCGGTAGGCGAACTGAACGGGGCAATGGGCAAGATCTCCGGCTCCTCCCAGGAGATCGCCAAGATCATCGCCACCATTGAGAACATTGCCTTCCAGACCAATATCTTGGCCCTGAACGCCGCGGTGGAGGCCGCCCGGGCCGGGGAAGCGGGCAAGGGGTTTGCGGTGGTGGCCGAAGAGGTGCGCAACCTGGCCACCCAGTCGGACGAGGCGGCCAAGGCTACCAGGGAATTGATAGAGGGCTCTATGGCCACGGTGGCTGAGGGCAACGAGGCCGTGGGCCGGGTGACCGGCGCCTTGGAGCGCACCAGCCAACTGGCCGGCCAGGTGACGGCCCAGATGGACATTGTGGTGCAGGCGGTGGAGAGCCAGACCAGCGCCATCGCCCAGGTAACGGAGGGGGTCGAGCAGATCTCCTCGGTGGTGCAGACCAACAGCGCGACCGCGGAGGAGAGCGCCGCGGCCAGCGAGGAGCTTTCCGCCGAGGCGGGCAGCCTTAAGCAACTGGTGGACCAGTTTACTTTGGGCCAGGACTAGGGCTTTTAGAGAAAGCCAGAAAAGCCGCCCTTTGCCCATAAGGGGCCATATGCTGTGTGAGAAATCCCCGCTAACCGGAAGGTTGACGGGGATTTTTTTGCACCACCCCGGCCGAAGGGAGTGTCCAAAGCGAAGAGTTTATAACGAAATTTTGGCCTTCGGCGATTTAGGGGCTTTGCCCCTAAAAACCCCACCACCTTTGAAAAGGGCGAGGGCCACCGGGGGTGGCCGTTACGAGCCTACCGAACCGGCAGGTGAGACGACGAAACTTTTACCATTTGGTTGCCGGAGCCCCGTTTTTAATCCCTTCGTTTTGGAAACACCCCTGCCGAAAAAAGCCTTGACATTTTGACCGGGCTGTTATAGGCTTATTTTAAGTATAATCGTATAAAGGGGACAGAGGGGGCCTGGGGGCGGGCCCTGCCCCTGGGAGGTTTAGCCATGACAAAGGCAAGGAACAACACCATCGACCTGTTGCGGCTGATAGGGGCGTTTGCCGTTATCTGCCTGCACAATTTTAGCGGCAGCAATGTGGCCTGGGCAGAGGAAGTGGTGGCCCTGGCCCGGTTTGCCGTGCCCTTATTCTTTGTGTTCTCCGGCTATTTTTCGGTGGGCTTTACGGCCCGGCGCAAGTGGATGCAGGCGGCCAAGCTTTTTTTGCTGGCGGTATTTTCCAATCTGGCGTATTTGGGGGTGGACCTTTCCCGGCAGGTTTCCGCCCAGGCGGCCCAGCACCGTCTGCGAGAACTGTTCTCTGCCGGGCGGGTTTGGGACTTCCTCCTGTTTAACGAATCCCCGATCAGCGGGCACCTGTGGTTTTTGGGCGCGCTGCTCTACTGCGTTTTGCTGGATATCCTCTTTTCCGCGGCGGCCCAAAAGCTGCCGTACAAAAAAGCCGCGCTGGGTGCCCTTTCGGCCCTGCTGCTGCTGGGGGGCCTGGCCCTCTACCATACCCTGGCCCCCCGGCCCGCGGCCGGTTTCCAGCTATACCATTACCGCAATTTCCTGCTGCTGGGCCTGCCCTTCTACCTGCTGGGCAAGCTGCTAAAAATTTGCAGCCCCCTGCGGCCCCTACCGGGCTGGGCCTATTGGGTGCTCATCCCAGGCTGCTGCGCCCTGGCCCTTGGGGAGTTTAAAGCCCTGGGCGTGTGGGAGCTCTACCTGGGCGCGGCCCTGCTGGCTTTGGTGTTGGCCCATCTGGCGGCCTGCCACCCGCTGGCGGCCCCCAACAAGCCGGTGGCGGCGCTGGCCTGGCTGGGCCGGTACGCCTCGCTGCCGGTCTACATCGTACATATCTATTTCCTGGACCTGATCCGGGGGGCCTACTACGCCTACCTGCCCTGGCAGCGGGAATTTGGCCTATACCATATGCTGGCGCTGTTTACCTTCCTGGTTTCCCTGGCTGCGGGGGCGGCCGTGGGGGCGGTTGTCTGGTTTTTCCAGAGCAGGAGGAAAAAGGCCGGGACGTAAGGGCGGGCTTGGTACCGCACAGCCAGGGCCGGGGGGAGAACACACAGGGGGAGCAAGCTATGATCAAGATTTTACTGACCGGCGACCTGCATTTGGGCCGCAGCTATCAAAAAGAGGACCCGGAGGTGGCCGCGCGCTACCGGGAGGCCCGTATGCAGGCCCTGCGCAACGCCGTGGCGGTGGGCAATGGGGAGGGCTGCGGCTTTCTGGTGATTGCCGGCGACCTATACGACAAAGTCCGGGGCATACCGGCCACCCTGCACCGGGAGGCCTGCGGGGCTCTGGGGGAGTTTGGCGGCCATGTGCTGGTTTTGCCGGGCAACCACGACTATTACAGCGGGGAGGGGGACTTGCTGTGGAAGAAGTTTGAGGAGTACTCCCCCTCCAATACCAGGGTGCTGAAAGAGGGCCGGCCCTACAGCCTGGGGGAGGTGGACTTTTACCCCTGCCCCTGCCATGACAAGCATTCCGCCGGGAACGCTTTGGGCTGGCTGGGGGACGGGGCCGCCGGGGACCCGGCCCGGTACCGGGTGGGCATTGCCCACGGGGCGCTGGAGGGGCTTTCCCTGGACCAGGACCAGCGTTATTACCCGATGACTTTGGGCGAACTGGAAAGCAAGGGGATGGACGTCTGGCTGCTGGGCCACACCCATGTGCCGTACCCCCCTGCCCCGGAGGACGTACCGGGCCAGCGGGTGTTTAACGCCGGCACCCCCCAGCAGACCGACATGGCGGACCACGCCACCGGCGAGGTGTTTGTCATAGAGATTGCCGGGGATAAGTCCGTTAGGGCCCGGCGGCGGGAAACCGGAGTCATCCGGTTCGCCCAAAGGGCGGTGGAGGTGGGCCGGGGGGAGGACCTGCGCCGGGCCCTGGCCTTCCCAGACCCGGACCCTGCCGCCGTTTCCCTGCGGGTGCTGCTCTCCGGCACAGCCGCCGCCGGGGACTACGAGGACCGGCAGGCCATCTACCGGCAGGCGGGCCGGGGCTACCTGTCCTTCGAGGTGCGGGACAGCGGCCTGCGCCAGGAGATCACCCCCCAGATGATAGACAGGGAAACCGTGCCGGGCTCCCTGCTGCACCGGCTGCTGGCCGACTACGGGGAGGATGCGGAACTGCTGGACCTGGCCTTTGGCCTGATGCTTGCCTGTAAGGAGGAGGGCTAGGATGGAGATATGGCGCTATTCCAACGAGCAGTACGCCGGTATGCACGGCCAGGACCTGGCCTTCCGGCCCGGCATGAACGTGGTTTTGGGGGATAACGAAACCGGGAAGAGCACGGTGATTGTCGGCATCTACGACACCTTGCTGGTGAGTTCTAAAATCAACCGCAAAACCGGCAAAAGCTTTGTGGCCCAGCGTTTCCCCACCAACCGGAGCACCAGCATCGACGGGACCGTGGGCCTTACCGTCAACGGCCGGCGGCTAACCGTGAAGAAGGAGTGGGATTTGGCCAACAGCGACCCCCGCACCGTGCTGCTTTTTGACACCGGAGAAAAGTTTACCGGCCCTGCCGCCGAGGAGGAACTCTGCCGGCTTTTGGCCTTTGGCGCCGGGGTGTATGACCACATTGTGTTCGGCAGGCAGAGCAACGAGGCGGCGGTCCTGGACTGGTACTTCGGCTTTATGGAGGCCGGCGCCGGCGGCAGGGCCAGCGGCGAGGTCCTCCGGGCCCGGCAGGACGTGGGGGACGTGCTGTCCGCGGCAGGGGGCGTTTCCGAGGAACAGTACCTGAAAAAGCTGGACGAAAAGCTGGAGGAACTGGGCGCTTTGTGGGATTTTGCCGCCCAGGGCCCCAAAAACCGGCGGGGCATCCGCAACCCCTACAACAAGGGGGTGGGGCAGATCCTGGCCGCCTACTACGCGCTGGAAAACCGCCGGCAGGAGCAGGCGGACGCCAGGGAACTGCTGGCAGGGTACGAGGCCCTGAAGACCCGGCTGGAAACCCTGGGGCAGGAGCGGGAAAGGCTGGAAACCCAAAACAGGGAGTTGCAGGCCCAAGAGCACAGCGCGGCGCTGGAAAGTTCCCGGCAGGCGGCGGAAAAGGAGCTGGCGCGCATGGAACGGGCCCTGGAGGAATGGCCCCGGCTGGAGAAGGAGTACGCCCACCTGGCCGCGCTGAAACAGGAGGCCGGCCAGCGCCAGAACCGGGACAAAAGGCAGGCTTTGCAGCAGGCGCTGGAGCGCGCCAGGGACCTGGGCCGCCGGCGCGAAACGCTGCGGCAGGCAGCCGGGCCCCTAAAGGACGCGGAGCGGGACGGGGAAACGTGCCGGCGGCTGCTCCGCCGGGCAGGGGCCGCCCAAGCCAGCCTCAGCAGCGGGAAACTGCACGCCAGCATCGCCCTACAGCCCGGCTACACCGCCACCCTTACCACGGCCGGGGGCACGGGTGCCCCTGTAGGGGCCCGCTGCGAGCAGGATGTGGACGGCTTTGCCCTGATTGAGATCCCCGGCGTGGGCGAGATCCGGGTCGCCCCCCAAAATCTGGATATCCCGGCCCTGCAAGGGCAGATAGAGGCGGACAGGGCCGCGGCCGGGGCCCTGCTGGAGAAGTACGGCGTGGCGGATCTGGCCGGGCTGGAGGGGAAAGCGGCGGCGTACGCCCAGGCCGTGAAGGACCTGGACCGGCTGGAACTGGAGCTGGCCCGGCTGCCCGGCGGCAGTGTGGAGGCCCTGGAGGCAGCGCTCCAGAGCATCCCCCTACAGGAGGATGTGGCCGTGCGGGAGGACCTGGACAGCGCCATCCGCCTGGCATTGGCGGGCACCGGGGCGGATACCCTGGAGGAGCGCATGGCGGTGGTGGCCTCAGCCTTGCGGGGGTATGAGCGGGAGAACGTAGCCCTTGCCCGGCTGCGGGAGGCCGCCGCCAGGAAAAGGGAAGAGGCCGCCGGCCTGGGGGAGAGGCTCCGGGCCCTGCCCCCCTGCCCCCTGACCATGGAGGCATACCAGGCGCAAAAGCGCCGGCTGGATGCCGCCCTGTACGGCGTAAACGGCAGCGGCGGGCTCCTGCGGGAGATCGACGAGTTGAACCGGGAGATCGGCGCAAAGGAGGAGGCCGCCAACGAGGTGGACTTGGCCGGGCTGGAGGCCGGGGTGCAGGAGCTGCAACGGCAGTTTGAGGCGAAAAAAAGGCTTTACAGCCAGTACAGCAGGATCCGGGCGGACTTTCTGGCCCTGAAAGAGGCCCAGGGGGACCGTTTCGCGCCGTTCTACCGGCAGTTGGACGAGTACCTGTCCCTGGTCACCGGCGGCCAGGTGCGGCTGGGGGAGGGGGCTACCCTGCAAAGCCGGCAAAACCGCCTGCCCGCCAGGGAACTGCTGTCACGGGGCACGCAGCAGGCAGTCCTGCTGGCCTTCCGGCTGGCCCTGCTGCGGTTCTACTTCCAGCAGGAGGGCGGCCTGGTGGTGCTGGATGACGTTCTGTTGGACATGGACCCCGGCCGCCGGCAAAACGCCGCCCGGCTGCTGCAAGCCTTCGCCGGGGGCAACCAGGTGATCTTCACCACCTGCGACCCCGCCATCGCGGAACTGCTGGGCGGCCACCTGATCCGCCTGGGCCCGTAGCCGGTTTTCCGGCCGGCCGTGGGGCGGACTTGCACCTTTTTCCGGGACAGGCATATACTGAAGATAGGCCTTGGTTTGCAAGAGAGCCAGGGCCATATCTTTTCTGGAGGTATTCCCAGCATGAACATGAAGATCTATTCGGGTTCTTCGGCCTGCGGTGACGGCTGCGACTGCGGCCGGCCGTCTTGCCCGCCCCCCTGCTGCCCTCCGCCCTGTCCGCCTTGCCCACCCTGCCCGCCGGGCGGCCCCACCGGCCCTACGGGCCCCACCGGCGCTACCGGCCCCACGGGTGCCACCGGCGCAACGGGCGCTACCGGCGCGACGGGCGCTACCGGGCGCATCGGGCCCACGGGCCCTACTGGGGCGAACGGCAATACCGGCCCCACGGGCGCTATGGGCCCTACCGGCGCCAATGGCCTGGCCGGCCCCACCGGCCCCAGGGGTGATACCGGCCCCACAGGGGCTCCGGGCGCAAATGGCGCTACCGGCCCTGCCGGTGCCACCGGGGCAACCGGCCCCACGGGCCCCACAGGCGCTACCGGCGTAGCCGGCGTTACCGGCCCCACCGGCCCCACGGGCGCGGCAGGCGCCACCGGCGCAGACGGTGCCACGGGCCCCACGGGTGCAACCGGCGCTACCGGCGTGGACGGCGTTACCGGCCCCACCGGCCCCACGGGCGCGGCAGGCGCCACCGGCGCGGACGGTGCCACAGGCCCCACGGGTGCAACCGGCCCCACAGGCGCGGACGGTGTCACCGGCCCCACCGGCCCCACGGGCGCGGCAGGTGCCACCGGCGCAGACGGTGCCACGGGCCCCACGGGTGCAACCGGCGCTACCGGCGTGGACGGCGTTACCGGCCCCACCGGCCCCACGGGCGCGGCAGGCGCCACCGGCGCAGACGGTGCCACCGGCCCCACAGGCGCAACGGGCGCCACCGGCGCGGACGGTGCCACCGGCCCCACCGGCCCCACGGGCGCGGCAGGCGCCACCGGCGCAGACGGTGCCACCGGCCCCACAGGCGCAACCGGCGCTACCGGCCCCACCGGCCCAGCCGTAACAGCCACTGCCATGAGCGCCTCTAACACCACCGGGCAGACCCTTGCGGTGGTGCTGGGGGGTACCCCGGTGCCCCTGCCCAGCGCCCAAAACCTGGACGGCTTTACGGCCGACGGCACGAATACCGTTTTTACCGTGCCTGAAACCGGCACCTACCTGATCACCTACCGGGTCAGCCCCACGGTGGCGGTGGCCCTGTCCTCCCAGGTGCTGCGCAACGGTGTGGCCATCCCCGGCTCGGTGTTTGCGCCCGTGGCGTCCGCCACCGGGTACGAGGCTACGGTGGTCACCCCCCTGGCAGCCGGCGATACCCTGACGCTCCAGTTGTCCGGCGTCATCGCGGGCGTGGTGCTCCAGGGCGGCTCCGGCGCGTCGATGACCGTGGTACGTCTGGCCTAAGCGGCCGCTTTTCCTGTGTGTAAGTGGGAAAGCCTCCTGCCCCAGGGAGGCTTTCCCACCTTTATTACGGCAACCAAACGGATAGGAGGGCTTTATGGCAACCATCAGCCTTTGTATGATCGTCCGGGACGAGGAGGACGTATTGGGCCGCTGCCTGTCGTCCGTGGCGGACCTGGTGGATGAGATCATCCTTGTGGATACCGGCTCAAAGGACCGCACCAAAGAGATAGCCCAGGCCTTCACCGGCCAGGTTTTTGACTTCCCGTGGATCGACGACTTTGCGGCCGCCCGGAACTTTTCCTTCTCCCACGCCCACTGCGCGTACTGTATGTGGCTGGACGCGGACGATGTGCTCGCCCCGGCGGACCGGGAGAAATTCCTCCGGCTGAAGGCGGGCCTGGGGGAGGATGTGGACGTGGTGATGCTGCCCTACTACACCGGCTTTGACAGCCAGGGCCGGGTCACTTTCTCTTATTACCGGGAGCGCATTGTGCGCAACCACGCGGGCATGGCCTGGAAGGGCGCGGTGCATGAGGTGATCGAAACCAAAGGCAAAGTGCGCTACGGCGATTGCGGCATTACCCATCAAAAGCTGCACCCTGCCGACCCGGACCGGAACCTGCGCATCTTCGAAAAGCTGCTGGCCCAGGGTACGGCCCTGGACCCCCGCCAGCAGTTCTACTATGGGCGGGAGCTGTACTACCACCGGCGCTACCAGGAGGCCCTTCAGGTGCTGCGGGATTTTCTGGACAGCCGGCAGGGCTGGCTGGAGAATAACATAGAGGCCTGCCGCCAGTGCGCCTACTGCTGGTATGCCCTAAACCGGGAGGACCTGGCCCTACAGGCGTTGCTGGAAAGCTTTGCCTACGACCTCCCCCGGGCGGAAACCTGCTGCGATATCGGCCAGCATTTCCTGGACCGGCAGCTTTGGGAGCAGGCCGCCTACTGGTACCACCGGGCGCTGGAATGCCCGCGGCAGGACAGCCGGGGCGGTTTTGTGCTGCCCGAGGCCTACGGCTTTTTGCCCTGCATCCAACTGTGCGTGTGCTACAGCCGCCTGGGCCGGCAAGAGGAGGCCCAGACCTATAACGAGCGGGCAGCCCAGTTCCAGCCGGACGCGCCCGCGGTAGCCTATAACCGGGCCTACTTCGCCAGCCTGAACCCCGGCTTGGCAGAGTAGAAGGCTTGTGCAGGGCCCTTTCCCGCGCCCGTGATGGCCAACAGCGGCCTGTTTCGCCAGCCTAAACCCCGGCGCGGCAGAGTAGAAAACTTGGGCAGGGGCCCTTTCCCGCGCCCGTGATGGCCTACAGCGGCCTGTTTTGCCAGCCTAAACCCCGGCGCGGCAGAGTAGAAAGCTTAGGAAAAGGCCCCGTACAGCGTAGGCTGTGCGGGGCCTTTTCTCTTGCCCGGACGGGTGCGGGGATGGCCAACGCCTACACACCCGCAAAGCCTCAGCAAGCCCCCACTCTAGCCTTGCTACTTTTAGCCAGCTACCCTAGAGTCTGTTTTAAAACTCCAAAACGCCGTCTATTTTGCCCAAAAACGGTGCTTTCTGTGTCAACAATCCTCGAAAGGCGGCAAGCCTTTCTTGCGGTTTTTTCCTTGAAAGCCCTCGTTTTTGGACAAAAATCCGGCATTTCTCCGGCTTTAAAACAGACTCTAGCGCCTGCATAAAACAGCCAGCCCCCCAAAAGCCAGTTTTTTACCCGGCAGATGGGACCCCTTCAAGCAAAACGCCCCCATAGGTACCGCTTGCCCAAAACCAGAGTTCCCCTGCTTTTCATAAACCCAATCCAGTAGCTCTATTCCAAAGTTTCGGCGATCCTCCACTCCGATCCCGTAACTTTAGTTAGCTACCCTAGCGCCTGCATAAAACAGCCAGCCCCCCAAAAGCCAGTTTTTTACCCGGCAGATGGAACCCCTTCAAGCAAAACGCCCCCATAGGTACCGCTTGCCCAAAACCAGAGTTCCCCTGCTTTTCATAAACCCTATTCAGTAGCTCTATTCCAAAGCCTCCGCAAGCTCCCGCCCCACCTCGAAAACTTTAGTCAGCTACCTTGGTGCCCACATAAAACAATCTGCCCCAAAAGCCGGGTTTTTACCCGGAAGGCTGCCAATATCCCCCAAAATACCCCCTTACTATCCCCCTAAGACCTGCCCCATATCCCCTTAAGAACCCGGTAGGACCAGTTGGGTACCTGGGTAATAGTGGGCCAGTATCTCCTGATAATTGGCCCCTCTTTTGGCCAAAAACACGGCCCCGGCCTGGCTCATGCCCACGCCATGGCCCCAGCCTCGCACCGTAAAATGGAAACCTTCCTCGTCTAGTGCCACCGTAAAACTGGCGCTGCGCAGCCCGAAAGCTGCCCGCAGTTGGGTGCCAGTGACCGTTGTGCCGCCCAATAAGGCGCTCTTCACCATGTGCGAGGGGGTATACGTCACATCGGTCAGCCAGTCCTCTACGGGCCCATCAAGCCCCTCTCCTGCTATCTCCAAGGCCGCCTCCCGGAACTCTTCCAGGCTAAAGTCCGCCGTAGAGAGGTACCCGTCACTGAAAGCGTCGCCCGGGCTGGCCACCGCCTGCAAGTAGGGGTGTTCCTCCCCGGCGTCGGGGGCCCACACATGGGCGGCAGCCTCCGTACTCCCCGGCGAAATGGCGAAGTAGCTGGTAAGCGCCAACTCCCCCTGGTAGGTCAGGGTCTGGCCCAGCACCGCGTCAACAACACCGGCCAAAACGGTGGCATGGGCGTCGTAGTTCTCCCCCCAGCGGGCCCGCATGGCCGTTTCCGGCACATACACAAGCCAGTTGCTGGTGTCGCATTCAATAGGTACATTGTACATACGTTGATAGGCATAATAGGTGTACGCGGCCACGGTTTGGGCCTTCAGGGACTCGGCTGGGCTTTGCAAATCCATCTCGCAGGCCAGGGTTCCCATCAGGAATTCCCGCTCGGAAACGGTGAGGGTTTCGCCGGTGGCCCTGTCCTGTAGGGTGAAGGTTTGGGGCGTAGCCGTGGTAGGCGCCGGGCTGGGTGAGGGCGCGGCTGTAGGGCTTGGGGCAGGGCTGGGGCTTTCCCCGGTAGCCGGGTTTTGGCAAACCCAAACAGCAGCCGGCATCAGGGTGATGACAAGGTACAGGAATAGGAATGTGAGCAAAAGGGCTTTGTGGCTTTTCATGGGAAGGACTCCTTTGTTTTGGGGTAAAGGGTATTCGTGTGATTTTGACAAGGTATAGCCTGTTTCCTTCAAAATACAAAGGAAACATCTGGAGATATTTGGATAAATCGATAAATTTTGCATGATAGAGAGATGTATTATGCAAAAAGCTTGACTTGTCCACGGGAACAGGGTACAATGGGCAGTAACGCTATGAGAGAAGGAGGGCCTGCTTATGCAGCGGCTGAACAATGAAAGCCCCCAAAGCACCACCATCCAGGAACTGTGCGCCGAGTACCGCAGGAACAATGCCATCACCCGGGAGCAGTTTGAGCGCCATGACGTGAAACGCGGCCTGCGCAATGCCGACGGCACCGGCGTAATGGCCGGGCTGACCCATGTGTGTAACGTGCACGGCTACCTGATTGACGACGGGGATAAGGTGCCCGATGAAGGCCGTTTGACCTACCGGGGCATCAATATCGAAGAGATCGCTGCCGGCTGCCGGGCCGAGGGGCGGTTTGGCTTTGAAGAGGTGGTGTGGCTGCTGATTTTCGGCAAGCTGCCCAACCAGCGGCAGTATGACCGTATCTGCGGCCTGCTGTATGACAACCGGGAACTGCCGGAATACTTCCCGGAGGATATGATCCTCAAGGCCCCCTCCCGGGACGTGATGAACAAGCTGGCCCGGTCGGTGCTGGCGCTCTATTCCTATGACGACGACCCGGAGGACCCCAGTTTGGAGAATAATATGCGCCAGGGTATCTCCCTCATTGCCCGTATGCCCGCCATTATGGCCTATTCCTACCAGGTCAAGCGCCGGCATTTTGACAAGGTGAGTATGTTTTTCCACCCCTTTGAGCCCGGCCACTGCACCGCGGAGGCCATTTTGAACGCCCTACGCCCGGACCGGCAGTTTACACGGGCGGAGGCCCAACTGCTGGATCTGTGCATGATGCTCCACGCGGAGCATGGGGGCGGCAACAACTCCACCTTTACCACCCGGGTGCTCACCTCGGCGGGCACGGATATCTACTCGGCCATCAGCGCGGCGGTGGGCTCTTTAAAGGGCGTGCGCCACGGTGGGGCCAACCACCGGGTGCGGCAGATGATGGACGACATCATGGCCCATGTGGCCGATTGGGCCGACGAGGAGGAGGTAGGGCGCTATCTGGAGAAGATCTTGCGGGGGGAGGCTGCTGACGGCAGCGGGCTGATCTACGGCATGGGGCACGCCATCTACACCCTCTCGGACCCACGGGCGGTGATGCTGAAAAGCCAGGCCAAAACGCTGGCTGAGGAGAGGGGCTACGGCAAAAAGCTGGCCCTGTACGAATTGGTAGAAAAGCTTTCGCCCCAGGCTTTTTTGCGGGTAACGGGCAACGAGAAGGTTATCAGCGCCAATGTGGACTTCTACTCTGGGCTGATATATGAAATGCTGGGCATACCGGAGGATTTGTTTACCCCCATGTTCGCGGTGTCCCGCATTGCCGGGTGGTGCGCCCACCGTATTGAGGAACTGACCACCGGCGGGCGGATTATGCGCCCGGCTTACCGGGCCCTGCCGGTGCGCCAGGGCTATGTGCCCCTGGCCCAGCGGTAAAAGGCTGGCCTGCCCGGACGATGGCCGGCATATAAATTGCTATTGGAAAACCGGGGAAAATATGATATAATATTTGCACAAAATATGGAAACGAGGGACGCTGATATGGATTTTTCCAAGGCAATGCGGTTGGGCAGCGCAGGGGTGCTGCTATGTGCGGGGGCTGTTTTAGGTACGGTGCTGCAAGCCGTGCTGCGGCTGGGCTTTTTTGACCTTGATACAGGCTTTTACACGGACGGCGGCGTGGCCGCCTGGCTGGGCTTGCTGCTGCCTCTGGCGGCGGGGGGGCTGGCGGTTTGGCTGTGCGTAAAGCATAAAGGCAGGCTGGGCGGCTGGGCGGCCGGCCGGCGGCCGGTCGCCGGGGCGCTGGCTGCCGCCTCAGGGGGGGTGCTGCTGTGGGCGGGGGCCGTACTGGCGGCAGATTACGCCGGGTACGCCAAAACCGGGCTTTCCCGGTATGAATCGGCGGGACAATGGGTGCATATTGCCTTTTTTGCCATGTGCCTGCTATTCGGCGTGGCCCAGTTGGTGCTGGCGGGGGGGCTGTTTTCCGGGCGGATGCTGCTGGTGCGGTGGCCGCTGCTGTACCTGCCGGCGGCTTTGTGGGGGGCGGCTTATATGGTGCTGACGTATGTGTTTTACGCCAAATCCTCGGCGGTTGTGGAGAATTTGCACACAATGGGCGGCGCGGCAGCGCTGTTTTTAGGGCTATTATACCTATGCCGGCTACTGGCCGGGGTGGACGCCCCAGGGGCCGGGCTCTGGATGGCCATTACCGGGGGCGTGGCCGTGCTGCTGGGGGCGCCCTATCAGGCGGCAGACCTGGTGCTGCGGCTGACGGGCCGGGCCTATGCCGGGGAAATGCCGGTGGAATTGCAGTTGTGCGGCCTGGCAGTGGCCTTGTTTATGCTGGCGGTCATCGTGGGGTACTTGCAGGGTTGCGGCGAGGACGCTGCGGGGTAGCCGGGCGTTTTTCGTTGGGAAACGACCGTTTCTTAACGGGTTTATGCCGGGGTATGGGGGGGATATCCGGTAGGTATTGGGCAGGTATGGACGGGATAGGTGGGGGATAGGAGCACGGTGTTGATTGAGATTATACGATCATGTTTTGCATGACTGGCTGGTGTGCGGCTCTGCCGGGGTGGGGGATGTGGCGGAGGCATTGCGCGGTGGAGAGTTAAGACTATTTTGATCGTATTATAGTTTTATTGCGGGCGTTGGCCGGTGGTATGGGTGTGGAAGGATAGGATCATGTTTTGCATGACTGGCTGGTGTGCGGCTCTGCTGGGGTGGGGGATGTGGCGGAGGCGTTGCGTGGCGGGGTGTTAAAATTATTTTGATCGTATTATAGTTTTATTACGGGCATTGGCCGGTGGTGTGGGGGTGAAAGGATAGGGTCTTGTTTTGCGTGAGTGGCTGGTGCTTTGCCGGGGGGTGATACGGTTAGGGTTTACATGGCCGGATGGAGGCTGGGCCGGCTGCCGGGGGGCCGTTGGGCCAAGGGGGCGGCGGGCGTGGTCACATAAGCTGCGTATGTGGATTTTGGCGTGGATTTTCTCAGATGCAAGGCGAAAATTCGCAGACATACGCGCGTACTTCAAAAATTTCCTGGGAGGGATTGCGGATGGCGTGGTTATACCATGGGTCGCCGGTGGAGGGGATCCGGCGGCTGCGGGCGGGCTCGCGGCTGCACGGCACCGGGGAGCCGGTGTTGTACCTGACGGACAGCCCGGCCTATGCCCTGTTCTACATTTGGGACGTGGGGCGCACGGGCTACCCCTGCAAGCACGTGACGGCCTGGCTGGACGGGGGGATTGCCCAGTACGAGGAGCAGTTTGCGGGCCAGTTGGCGGCCTTTTACCAGGGGGCCGCGGGCTGGCTGTACCGGGTGGAGCGTACCCCGGAGATGCTGCCTGTGCCGGGGCGGGAGGGCCTGTTCAGCGCCCCGGCGGACACCCCTGTGGCAGGGGCGGACTTTATCCCGGACGTGTACGCGGCCCTGGAGGAGCAGGCCCAAGAGGGCCGGGCGCGGATATGGCGCTTTACGGAGCGGACCCCGGAAAAGCAGGCGGAACTGACCGGGATGATCGCCCAGGCCATTGCCCAAAACGGCTTTTACCGGGGCCGGCCGGAGGAGGGGTTCTTCCGCCGGTACTTTGCCGACGCCTGGGAGCGGGCGCAGGAGGCCGGCCATGGGGCATAAGGGCACGGTACGGCTGGAGACCGGGCGTCTGGTCCTGCGGCGGTTCACCCCAGAGGACCTGGAGCCCTTTTACCGCCACTGCCTCAGCGATGAGGCGGTGTGGCGCTGGACCAACTATCCCAAAATGGAGAGCCTGGCCGATGTCCGTGAGAAGGGCGGGCTATTCACCGAAAAATGGTTTGCCGCCTACAGCCGGCTGGACCGGTACAGTTGGGCCCTGGCCCAAAAGCCGGAGGGGCCGGCCATCGGCAGAGTGTTCGGGATGCATCCGGACAGCGGAGCCAGGGACGTGGAGCTGGCCTATGAACTGGGCCGGGCCTTCTGGGGCCGGGGCTATATGACCGAGGCAGTGGGGGTGGTGCTGCGGTTCTTTTTTGAGGATGTGGGCTTTGCCCGGATACACTGCTGGCACGCGGACAGGAACCCCGCCTCGGGCCGGGTGATGGAAAAGTGCGGCCTGCACCCCCTGGGCGTAACACCCTGTGCCGGGGTGTGTAACGGGGGCGTATTCCACCGGGTAGATTACGCCCTCACCAGGGAGGCGTATTTCCGCCAAAGGGGCGCTTTGGCAAACCGGCCGGAATAGGGCCGCCATTTTTTCGCGCGATTTGCTGGTAAGGACTTGTTTTTTTGGAAAAAATGTATTAAAATAAGGGTAGTTCCGCATCCATCAAATTACAGGAGGTCATTCCAATGTCTGTAAAAGTTGCAATCAATGGTTTCGGCCGCATCGGCCGCCTGGCGTTCCGCCAGATGTTCGGCGCGGAGGGCTACGAGGTGGTCGCCATCAACGACCTGACCAGCCCCAAGATGCTGGCCCATCTGCTGAAGTATGACTCCGCCCAGGGCCGCTATGCCCTGTGCGACAAGGTGGAGGCCGGCGAGGACTCCATTACCGTGGACGGCAAGACCATCAAGATTTATGCCGAGAAGGACGCCAAGGACCTGCCCTGGGGCGAAATCGGCGTGGACGTGGTGCTGGAGTGCACCGGGTTCTACTGCTCCAAGGCCAAGAGCCAGGCCCACATTGACGCGGGCGCCAAGAAGGTCGTTATCTCCGCCCCTGCCGGCAGCGACCTGAAAACCATCGTGTTCAGCGTGAACGAGGGCACTTTGACCGCTGAGGACACCATCATCAGCGCGGCAAGCTGCACCACCAACTGCCTGGCCCCCATGGCGGACACCCTGAATAAGTACGCGCCCATCCAGAGTGGCATTATGACCACCGTGCACGCCTTTACCGGCGACCAGATGGTACTGGACGGCCCCCACCGCAAGGGCGACCTGCGCCGTGCCCGCGCCGCCGCCGTGAACATTGTGCCCAACAGCACTGGCGCTGCCAAGGCCATCGGCCTGGTTATCCCCGAACTGAACGGCAAGCTGATCGGCTCTGCCCAGCGGGTGCCCGTACCCACCGGCTCCACCACCATTTTGGTGGCGGTTGTGAAGGGTGAGAACGTGAGCGTGGACGGCATCAACGCCGCCATGAAGGCTGCTGCCTCCGACTCCTTCGGCTACACCGAGGAGCCCCTGGTGTCCAGCGACATCATCGGCATCACCTATGGCTCCCTGTTCGACGCCACCCAGACCATGGTGACCGAGATTGGTAACGGGCTGTACCAGGTACAGGTAGTTTCCTGGTATGACAACGAGAACAGCTACACCAGCCAGATGGTGCGCACCATTAAGTACTTTGCTTCCATCTAAGGGAGAATAAAACGGAAGCCCCCGCGGACAAGCCCAGCGGGGGCTTTTGCTATGGGCGGGGCATACCGCCAGGGATGATTTTTAGGAGGTGAGGCTTTGTGATAGAGATTACTGCCTGGGCGGAGGATTTCGCCCAAAAGCTGGAGGGGGCCTTTGGGCCCAGGCTGCGCTTTGTGGGGTATCAGGGCAGCTACGGCCGGGGGGAGGCCACGGCGGAAAGCGACATCGACATGGTAACGGTGCTGGACACGGTGGGGATGGAGGAGCTCTCCTGCTACCGGGAACTGGTGCGGGGAATGCCCAGCGGGGAACTGGCCTGCGGGTTTATCTGCGGGGCCGGGGAACTGAAAAAGTGGCCCAGGTTTGACGGGGTGAGCCTGCTGGTGGACACCATACCGGTGCGGGGGGATTTGCGGGAACTGCTGCCGCCCCTGACCCGGCGGGACGCCTGGGACGCCTTGCAGGTAGGGGCCTCGGCGCTGTACCACGGGGCCTGCCATGCCTGGCTGTACGGCAGCGACCCCAAAGAGGCCCTGCCAGGGCTGGGGAAGGCGGCGTTCTTCTGCCTGCGCAGTTGGCTGTTGTGCAGACATCAGCCGCTGGTAAACCGGAAAGCCGCCATGCTGCCCCTATTGAGCAGCCGGGAGCAGGGCTTTTTGCGGGCGGCAGACCCCGCATGGGTGGCGGCCCTGGGCCCCCAGGATGTAGAGGGGCTGTACAGGGGGATGATCGGCTGGTGCCAGGAGCAGTTGCAGGCCGTGGAGCCCCAGGGGCTGCAAAAGCTGGCCCTGTAGTGTAGGCCGGTTGGGCCGGTTTGGGCGTGTTGGGGAGCGTTTGAGCGTGTTTGGGATTGTTTGAGAAAATTTTTTTTGGCGGCCCCTTGACTTGGACACGATGTCGCAGTGTATGATAGCGGTAGTGGGCACGGCGCGGGCGACAGGGCCGGCGGCGTGTTTACCGGAAGGAGGACGGCGTGATGGAAGAAATGACCGTGACGGAGATCTCCCAGACCTTTGGGGTGTCCACCCGGATGCTGCGGCACTACGAAAAGCTGGGGCTGCTGGAGAGCCGGCGCCGGGAGGGCTATGCCTACCGGGTGTATGACGGGGAGGCTGTCAGGCGGCTGCGGCAGATCACCCTGCTGCGCAAGCTGCGGCTGCCCTTGCGGAGCATCCAGCAGATTATGGACGACGCCAGTGCGCAGACGGCGATCCGGGTATTCCAGGGGAAGGTGGCGGAACTGGGCGGGGAACTGGAGGCGCTGGAAACCATACGGGGCGTTTTACAGGAACTGCTGACAGCGCTGAAAAGCCGCTACTGGCTGCCCGCGGGGCGCATCTTGCTGGAGGACGGGGAGATACTGGAACTGGTTGGGGCGCTGGGGCCTTCCCATCAAACCATAGAGGAGCGTGCAAACAGGATGGAAGAATTGAACCGCGCGGAACAGAACGAGGCCAAGCTGAAGGATGTGCGCATTGTGCACCTGCCCGCCACGGCCGTGGCAACGGCCCACTATGTGGGGCCCAACCCGGAGGACCATGCCGGGCAGATGATTGCGGACTTTGCCAGGGAACATAAGTTGTGGGAGAAGGGCGGCAGTATGCGCCTGTACGGCTTTAATCACCCCAGCCCGCCGCCGGAGGGGGGCGAGTATGGGTATGAATTCTGGCTGGCCATACCGGAGGACATGGAGGTGCCCGCCCCCCTGGAGAAAAAGCGCTTCCCTGGTGGGACCTACGCGGCCCACTGCATCCAGATGGGGAACTTCCACGAGTGGGACTGGCTGCTCCGGTGGGCTTACGAGAGCAAGGAGTATGAGATCAACGGCTCCGGCACGCCGGAGGATATGTATGGGTGCCTGGAGGAGCACTTGAACTATTATGACCATATCCGGCAGACGGCAGAGGGGGAGCCCGCGTGCACCCAACTGGATCTGCTGATCCCGGTGAAAAAAAGATAGCCTTTGGGCAGGCACTTCCCGGCGGGGAGGGGCCTGCCGCTGTTTGCGCGGGTGTGGGCGGGGCCGGCGGCTAGGGCCTCCGGCGGCTTAAGAAACTTTCTGTAGAAAGTTTCCGACTTCATCGAAGATGAAGTCGAAGGATTTTCAAAGACTTTTGTGGGGGCGGACATCTTTTTTTGCTTGGGCGGGTTCTTCTTAACTGGCGGTTTGGGGTGGGGGGCTTTTTTCTTCTTTTTTCTTTTTTGGGAGGGCCTCTGGTGGTTTAAGGATTTCCAGGAACTTTTGTGGGGCGGGGGGGATTGGTTGACAAAGGGGGAGGGGGAGGATAGAATAGGGTTGTACGATTATGGTATAGAAGGAGGAACCGGCATGAGGCGCAAAGACAGGGAAGTTACGGACAGGGGCGAGGTGATGGGGATCATACGGCGGTGCCAGGTGTGCAGGCTGGGGCTGTGTGACAGGGGGACCCCCTATGTGGTACCCATGAACTTTGGCGTGGAGCAGGAGGACGGACAGGTGGTGGTATACCTGCACAGCGCGAAAACAGGCAGGAAACTGGATATCCTGCGGGAAAACCCGGCGGTCTGCCTGGAGTTTGACGGCGGCCACCGGCTGCTTACCGGGGACGTTGCCTGCGCCCACAGCTTTGCCTATGAGAGCGTGATCGGCTTTGGCAGGGCGGAGATACTGGACAGCTACCAGGAGAAAGCGGCGGGGCTGGCGGCCATCTTGCGGCACTTGGCGGGGAAGGCGTTTACCTTTACCCCGGAACAGGCCGCCCATGTGGCTGTGCTGCGGGTGCGGCTGGATACGGTCAGCGGCAAGCGGCGGGCTGTGGGCTGAAAACGAGGGGCCTCCGGCGGCTTAAGAAACTTTCTGTAGAAAGTTTCCGGTTTCATCGAAGATGAAGTCGAAGGATCTTCAAAGACTTTTGTGGGGGCGGACGCTTTTTCCTGAAGGGGCGGGTTCTCCTTATCCGGCGCTTTGGGGGGGTGGGCATTATTTACTGCAAATTTAGCTTATTCCGTTTTGCCGGGTTTTTGGGGCGGTTTACGGGAAAAAGTTCCGCAAACCATTTGATTTTTTGCGGCGGATGGGGTATAATTTCGGTAAAACACGGGCGTTTGCCCCAAAGGAGTGTGCCTTTATTATGAAAGTAGCTGTTATTGGTTGCGGCACCATTGCCAACGCGGCCCATATCCCCTCTTATATGAATAATGCGGAGGCGGAGATCAAGTATTTCTGCGATATTATCCCTGAGCGGGCGGCTGCGGCGGTGGAAAAGTATGGCTGCGGTACGGCGATTGAGGATTACCATGTGGCGCTGAACGACCCGGAGATTGAGGCGGTGTCTGTGTGCACCCCCAACAATGTGCACGCCCAGATTGCCATTGACGCCCTGCGGGCCGGGAAAAACGTGCTGTGCGAAAAGCCCGCCGCCCGCACCTATGCCGAGGCCCTGGAGATGCAGAAGGCCCAGCATGAAACCGGCAAGGTGCTGAACATTGGCGTGGTGAACCGGTTTAACGACAGCGTCAACCGCATTAAGCAGTATATTGACGCGGGCAAGCTGGGGGACATCCACCATGTGTACGCCAGCTTTAGGGCCCACCGCTCTATACCCGGGCTGGGCGGGGCCTTTACCACCAAGGCCATTGCCGGCGGCGGCGCCCTCATCGACTGGGGTGTGCATTACCTGGATATTGTGATGTACTGCTGCGGCGACCCCAAGGTAAAGACCGTTTCCGGCGAAACCTTCTGCAAGCTGGGCAAGGATATGAAGAACTACACCTATGTGGATATGTGGGCCGAGGCCAGCAGCGATAAGGAGAACGGCGTGTACGACGTGGACGACTCTGTTACCGGCATGATCCGCACCGAGGGGCCGGTCATCACCCTGAACGGCGCCTGGGCCCAGAACATCGGCGAGAGCGAAACCTATATTGACTTTATGGGGGACAAGGGCGGCATCCGCCTGCGCTACGGCAGCGACTTCACCTACTACACCGCGGAGAACGGCGCGCTGGTGGAGTATACCCCCCACTTTAAGATGCGCGACCACTTCCAGAACGAGATCGACGCGTTTGTGGACTGCGTTAAGACCGGGAAGAAACTGGCCTCCCACATCGACACGGTGATCATCACCGCGGAGATGATGCAGGCGATTTACGACTCTGCCGAACAGCACCGGGAGATTACCTTAGGGTAAGCAGGGTATGGCAAAAAATGATAACGCCCATGCCCGCCGGTTCTATGAGAGCCTGGCGCTGCTGGACCGGGACGCGGCCGTAGAGTTTGCGGAAAAGCACCCCCTCTCCAAGTCCGCCACGATGGAAAAGAAGTTTGCCTGGGCCAAGTCCCAGTGCGGGTTCCTGGAGGGGCGCTTTTCCCCGGAGGACATCGGGGACATCCGGGCCCGCTGCCACTGTGAGGCAGGGGCGGCTTTGGCGGCGCGTATGCGGGGGTACCTTGCCCAGGCGGCGGATCTGGCAGCGTTTGCCCGGCTCTTTAACGAAAAGGAGAAGTACGTAAGCCTGGAGGCCACAGAGGGCGGGCTGCTGGTGATTTACCCGGTGTGCTACTGCTCTTGCATAAAGCGGGTGGAGGAGCATATTTCCCGGACTTGGTGCCTGTGCACCCTGGGCCATGTGCGCGGCCTGTTTGGCCAGGTGCTGGGCCGGGAGCCCAGGGTGGAACTTCTGGAAACGATCAAGTCCGGCGGCCAGCGGTGTGTTGTTAAAGTCTATATGTGATATCTTACAAAGGAGGATCATTATGTATCATTACCCCATAGGCGTGTTGCTGGAGTCTTTCCAGATGGACGTACTAAAGGCCCTGGACAAGGCCAAAGAACTGGGCATGGCCGGTGTGCAGATCCGTGTGACGGACGGCGACCTGACCCCGGAGGCCCTGACCCCCGAAAAGCGGCGGGAACTGCTGAAGGAAGTGAAGGACCGGGGGCTGATCGTTTCCGCCCTGTGCGGGGACATTGGGGCCTTTGACAACCCGGAGATCAACCCCGGCCGGATTGAGCGGAGCAAGCGCATTGTGGATCTGGCCAAGGACCTGGAAACGGATATTGTGACCACCCACATCGGCGTGGTGCCGGAGGACAAGGCCCAGCCCCGGTACGCCGTGATGCAGGACGCCTGCGGGGAGCTGGCGGCTTACGCGGACCAGATGCAGGCCCATTTCGCCATTGAAACAGGCCCGGAAACGGCTGTGACTTTGAAGGGCTTTTTGGACGGGCTGCACTCTACCGGGGTGGCGGTGAACCTGGACCCGGCCAACTTTGTGATGGTGACCGGGGACGACCCGGTGCAGGCGGTGTATACGCTGAAGGACTATATCTTCCACACCCATGCCAAGGACGGCCGGCGGCTGCGGTACGTGGCGCCGGAGATCGTATACGGGCTGGCGGAGGAAGAGATGCTGGGCAGCAGCTCCTTTATCGAGCTGCCTTTGGGCGAAGGGGATGTGGACTTCCCCAACTACCTGAAGGCCCTGGACGAGATTGGCTACAAGGGCTTTTTGACCATTGAGCGGGAAGTGGGCGACGACCCGGCCGGGGATATTGCCACGGCGGTGAAGTTCTTGGAGAACCTGATAAAATAAGGCGGCACGCGCCGGGGCATCCGCAAAAGGAAAAAAGCGGACAAGCGCCCGCCCGAAAATCAGACAGGCCGTCCATGCAAAGCACCAGCGCCGGGGCGTATAAAAAGTCTTGGAAGAACCGTAAGAAACTTTCTGAAGAAAGTTTTTTACGCCGCCGGAGGCGGCCATAGCCCCACGCCTACCCAAAACGGGAATACTGTGCCCCCTGGGCTTACGGCCAGGGGAAAGCTTACAGTATTCCCGTTTTTTTGCGCAAAGGCTTGTAAAATGGCGCAAACAGTGTTAAAATTCATATAGCCATGTGTTGGCAAAGTATGGTTTAGGAGGAATGAAAATGGACGAGGAAACTCTCAACCGGTCCCGGCTGGGGAACTTGCTGCGCAAGGGGTTCAGCCGGGCAAGCCTGCAAAAGTTTTTGACCATCAACCTGGGGGTACTGCTGTCGTCGCTGGGGGTGTACTTTTTTAAGTTCCCCAACAACTTTACAACAGGCGGGGTCAGCGGCCTATCCATTATATTGGGGCGGCTGGTGCCGGTGGCGTGGCTGTCGCCGGCCACGATGATGTGGGTCATCAACATGGTGCTGCTGGCGGTAGGCTTTATGTTTTTAAGCAAGGATTTTGGCTTTTGGACGGCCTATTGCAGCGTGGCCTTTTCGGCGGAAACCTGGCTGCTGGAAAAGCTGTGCCCGATGGAAACCCCGTTTACCGACCAGCCCCTTTTGGAGCTGTGCTTTGCCGTTATGCTGCCCGCGGTGGGGTCGGCGCTGCTGTTTAACAGCAATGCCTCTACCGGGGGGACGGACATAGTGGCCATGATACTGAAAAAATACACGGGCCTTGAGGACATCGGCAAGGCGCTGTTTGCCAGCGACGGGCTTATCGCCCTGTCCGCCTGCTGGATATTCGGGATGAAAACCGGGCTTTTCTCCCTGCTGGGCCTGTTTTTAAAAGCCTTTGTGGTGGACTCGGTGATCGAGAACATCAACCTGTGCAAGTTCTTCTCGATTGTCACCTCAAAGCCCCAGGAGATCTGCGACTATATCATCCACGATATGAACCGCAGCTCTACGGTGGTGGACGCGGTGGGGGCCTACTCCCACGTGGGCTGCAAGGTGGTGCTGATAGCCTGCCGCCGGGGCGAGGCGCTGCGGCTGCGGCAAAAATGCAAGCAGGTAGACCCCCAGTGCTTTATGTTTATCACCAATACCAGCGAGATTATCGGCAAGGGGTTCCGCACCGTATAGCGGGGGCTTGCCGGGGCGCCTTTGGGGGAGCCGGTTTACCGGGTATGCTTACAGGGTAGGATTTTATAATTTTTGAAAGGAGCGGATAACGATGGCTAACCCGTATAAGGAGGAATTTTGCCAGATTTTTCAGACCCATGTGACCCGCAGCGGCAGCGAAAAGCTGCTGGAATGGCTGGGCAGCAAGGACTTTTTTACCGCGCCGGCCAGCACCAAGTATCACTGTGCCTGCGAGTATGGGCTGGTGATGCACAGCATCAACGTATATAAGGTGCTGCGGGAGAAATACTTTGAGGAGGGCGACAGCGAGGAGAGCTTTGCCATTTGCGGGCTGCTGCACGACCTTTGCAAGGCCCAGTTTTACAAGGTGAGTACCCGCAACGTGAAAAACGACCAGACCGGCCAGTGGGAAAAAGTGCCCTTTTACACCACCGAGGACGCTTTCCCCTATGGGCACGGGGAAAAGTCTGTCTTTCTTATCGAGCGCTTTATTCGCCTGAAAACCGACGAGGCCGTGGCCATCCGCTGGCATATGGGCGGCTTTGACGAGGCCGTGAAGGGAGGCAGCTTTGCCATCAGCCAGGCCTACGACCGCTACCCCCTGGCCGTGAAACTCCACTTGGCTGACCTGGAAGCTACCTACCTGCGGGAACACGGCACCTCCGGCGGCAACCGCTAGGCGCTTTCTGCCTCCCCGGCACGGTTTTTGTGGGGCGCTGCCCCACGCCCCGTTTAAGAAACTTTTTGAAAAAAGTTTCTTAAAAATCTTCCAAAACTTTTGCGCGCGCGGGGGAGAGGGCAAATGCCGTTTGGCTTTTGGACGCGGAGGTAGGCTTTGGAGGAGTTTTCACTGTTTTACTTTTTTCTTTTTCTTTTTTTTGACAGGCGTATAGCATGGGGTAAGGATGAAAAAAGAAAAAAGTTTTTCGGGGAAGTTCTTATAAGTTGGCTGAAGGCTTTGGGAAGAGGAAAGCAGTGGGGCATCATAAAGTTTAGGGCCGCCCTTTTTAAAGGGCGGTGGGTCCAGGGCAAAGCCCTGGCGGGTCTGGGCGGAGCCCAGCGGGTCTGGGCAGAGCCCAGTGGGCCTGGGCAGAGCCCAGCGGGTTTGGGCGGGGCCCAGTGGAGCGAAAAAGGAAAGTGGGTGGGAGCATGGACGCGTTTGCAGCGTTTGACTTAACGAAAGCATATGGAGAGAACACGGCGCTACGGGGGGTAAACTTGCAGGTACCGGAGGGGGGCTCGATGGCCTGTGTGGGGCCGGAGGGCGCGGGAAAGACCACCCTTGCCCGGCTGATGGCGGGGCTGGGGCGGCCCAGTTCCGGGGGGTGCAGTGTGCTGGGGCTATCGCCGGCGCATGAATCGGCCAGGCTGCACGGGATGATGGGGGCGGTGCTGTACAGCGCAAAGCTGTACGGCAGCATGAGCCTTTGGGACAATATGCGTTTTTTTGCGGGGGCCCATTATGTGCCCAAAGACCAGGGCATAGAGCGGGCATCCTTTTTGCTGCACCGGCTGAACATATGGGACGAGCGGGACAAGCACCCCGGCCAGTTACCCACCGGGGTACTGAAACGGGCCGGGCTGGCCAGGGCGCTGATCCATCGCCCCAAGGTACTGCTGCTTGACGAGCAGGGGGCCGGGATGGACCTGGAAACCGCCGAGATGGTGCGGGGGCTGCTGCGGTATGTGATCCAGGAGGAGGGGGTGAGCCTGCTGTTTTGCACCAAAAACATGAACTACGCCCCCGGCGTGTGCAACAGCTTTGCCCTGCTGGACAGGGGTGCGCTGATGGCGCGGGGCAGCATGGAGGCCCTGCGGGTAGGGGGCGGCGTGCGCCTGCGGGCTGCCCTGCGGCTGGCAGAGGGCCAGCCGGGCCCTACGGGCTTTTACCAGCAAGAGGGCCTTTGGCAGCGGGAGATACAGGCGGAGGAGGAGATGCCCCGGCTGATCGCCCAGGCGGTGGCGGCAGGGGGCAGCCTGTATGAGGCCAGGGTGATACGCCCCAGCCTGGAAGAGATATACGCGGCCTACCTGGCCGGCGGACGGAGAAGGGAGGCATTTCATGGAACAACGGGCGAAACACGGACCGGCCCAGCGGGAGCGGAGCCCCCGGCCGGCAGCCCAGAAGGAGGGGAGAACCAAGCTGTTTTCCTCGGCGGAACTGCTGCTGGTGAAGAAGGACCTGGCGACCATTTGGGCTAAAAACAGCCAGCGGGCGCTGCTGATCGTGCTGCCCATTGCGCTGGTGGTGATTATACCCGCGGTATACTTTGCGGCGATTTCCCTGCTGCCGGTAGAGCCAGGGGCCAGGCTGCCCCAGGCGCTGGCGGCCCTGCTGCCGGACTGGGCCGGGCGGCTGGACTACCGGCAGGGCTGGCTGGTGGCCTTTATCGACCTGTTATGCCCGCTGCTGTTTACCTGTGTGCCGATCTTGACGGCGGCGGCCTCGGCCAGCTATGCCTTTGTAAACGAGCGGGAGAGCGGCACCCTGGAAACGTTGCTGCTGACTTCCATGGACGTGAAGGCGGTGTTCAACGCGAAAGTGACCAACTGTACCATCCTTTCGGTGCTGATCTCCGGAGTGGCCTTTGTGGCGTTTGGGATTACGGCGGTGATTGCCGCGGTGTTTGCGGGGGTGCCCTGGTTCTTCAGCTTTGAGTGGCTGGTTTTGCTGGTGCTGGTGATGCCGGTGTTGTCCCTGTCGTCGGTGGTGTTTGTGGCGCTGATCGTCAACCGGGTGCACAGCACGGGGGAGTCGTTGCAGACCATGGGGTACCTGATCCTGCCGGTGGCGGCGCTGTATCTGGCGCAGTTTACGGGTATTTTGCGGTTGAACTGGCTGGTGCTGCTGGTTACGGCGCTGGTGCTGGGGGTAGCGGATGTGCTGCTGTTCAACCGGGCTGCCCGAAGCTTTACCCCGGAAAAGCTTTTGGCCGAGGATGAGCCGGGGTGAGGGGCGCCGGCAGCCCTAGCCGGGCCCTGGACAAGCCCCCCGGAAACGTCTATGATTAAGAAAAAGGGGGTGTGGCCATGGCAGAGGACTACAGGGCCTGTAGCGACCAGGCCCTGACAGAGAAAATACAGGCCGGCGCCCCGGAGGCTTTTGTGGAGCTGAGCGCCCGGTACCTGCAACTGGTGCGGGCCAAAGCCGGCCGTTTTACCGGGCCGGGTATGCCGGAGTGGGAGGACCTGGCCCAGGAGGGGTTTTTGGGCCTGTACACCGCCGCCCTTACCTTTGACGCCACCGCTGGCGCGTCTTTTGCCACCTACGCGGGGGTGTGCGTGTTCAACCGCATGGCCAGCGCCGCCCGCCGCCACCGCAGCTTGGGCAACCGCCCCCTCAACGAGTCCCTCCCGCTGGACTCTGCCGGGGATCTGCCCCAATCGATCGAGGGCCCGGAGGGCCTTTACGAACTGCGGGAAAGTTACGACCGGATGTGGCGGCGGATCGAGGCCGCCCTGACCCCCCTGGAACTACAGGCCCTGCGGCTGTACCTGCAAGGCTGCGGCCGGGAGGAGATCGAGGGGCAGGCGGGTATCCCCATCCGCCGGTTCCACAACGCGCTGCACCGGGTGCGGCTGAAACTGCGCAGGCTGTAAGCCTGGCTGTAGCCTGCCCTGCCATTTTCATTTGCAAGGAGGCGAACCCTATGCCGGAAGATAAGACCCTTACCTGCCGTTCCTGTGGCCGGGCGTTCCTGTTTACCGCTGCAGAGCAGGCTTTTTACGCCGAAAAGGGCCTGGCCAGCCAGCCCAGGCGCTGCAAAGAGTGCCGCCGCGCCCAGCAGGCCCGCCGGACCAGGCAGACCCTGTACAAAGGCATATGCGCTGCCTGCGGCCGGGAGGCCCAGGTGCCCTTTTGCCCGGAGGAAACCCGGCTGATCTACTGCCGCGACTGCTACAGCCAGATGCAGGCAGAGCGCCGGGCCAACCGGAGCCACCGGGGCCGCAGGCCCTGAACCATAGCAAAAGGCAAGGCCCCCATCCCGCCGGGGGCCTTGCCTTTTATTTTTTTGCCTGCCAGCCCTTTACCCCTGCCCGCCATGATGCCTGTGCCGGTGCCCGTCGCCGTGGCCCTGGGCCCGGCCGGCATGGCAGCTTACATTCTGGTGGTTTTTGGCGCAGGTTTCCAGATTGGCCAGCATTTCGCAGCTTTTGCGCTCGTCGTCGCACAGTACCTCGATAAATACTTCCCGGCCCTGCTGCACATAGCCCTGTACCTGGTCGCTGGCCAGCAGCTTTTCCACGGCCTGGGTGTAGCCCATAAAGCGCAGGTCAACGGTTTCGGCCAGCATCTCGCCCTCCGGGTTGTTCCCCTTGGCCCCTACCACCATGCCAAAGCAGTTGACCTGTAGGTCCAGCTCCGGGTTTACCCGTATGCCGATGGCGGAAACCGGGGTGAAATACAGCCAGCCCTCTACGGCCAGCACCAGAAACAGCGCGGCGGCAGCCAGGGCCCAGCGCACCGGGTGGCGGGCTTTGGGGCGGCCGGCCGCCCGGGCCAGCACATAGGCCTGGGTGCGGGCCTTCAGGGCCTCGCTGGCCTGCACCCGGTCCAGGGCGGCTTTCAGTTGGTTATCCAAAAGCTGTCACCTCCCAGCCGTTCTGCCAGCAGCTTGCGGGCCCTGGTCAGCAGCGTATAGACGGTATTGGGGTTCTTATGTAAAATCCGCCCGATTTCCGGCGCGGTGTAGCCCTCATAATAGTGCAGGTATACCACGTTGCGGTACTTCTCCGGCAAAGAGAGCACCGCCTCCAGCACCTCCCGCTCCTGGGTGCCGGTTGCGGCAGGCAGCTCTGCCAGCGCCTCCAGGGGCACGGTGCGGCTGCGGAATATGGTCTTTATCAGGTCTTTGCAGGCGTTTATGGTCACCCGGATCATCCATGCCCGCTCATGCTCCGGGTTTTGAAACACAACAGAGCTAAGGACATACTTCAAAAATACGGTCTGAAATATGTCCTCCGAGTCAGCCTCGTTTTTAAGGTAGATCAAACAGATCCGCCGCACCAGGTCGGCGTACTGTTCGATGGCCCGGCTGGCCTCCTGCTCGCTGCGCATGGCTTTTAGCAGTGCTGCCCGCCGTGATGGCCTCCGCCATGATGGCCGCCGTTGCCGCCCCAGTTGCCGCCCCAGTTGCCGTTGCCATTACCGTTGCCGTTGCCGTTCCAGGTCCCGCAACTGCCGTGGGCGCCGCAGTGTTGCAGGCCGCAGGTGGGGCAGACGGCGCTGTTCAGGCAGCCGTTGCACGTGCCGTCCACGCAATTCCCGTTGCCGCAGTTGCCGTGGGAGCCGCAGTGCTGCAAGCCGCAGGTGGGGCATACGGCGCTACCCACGCAGGTGGGGCAGTCCGGGTAGGCATAGTTGCCGTCCTGGCAGTTGCCGTGGGCCTCGCAGTGGCGCAGGCCGCAGGTGCCGCAGAACACGCTGCCCCGGCAGTCGGCGCAACTGCTGTCTGCGCAGTGGGAATAGCGGTGGCCGGCCCCACCCTGGTGGATGGTTTGCAGCCCGGTGCAAATGCCCCGGCTGACGCTGTGGTGCCCGTTTTGATGGTAGGCCATGGCCCCGGTGGGCGCCAGTACCAGCAAAAGCATGGCCGCCAAAAGTGCCAATGTCTTTTTCATGATAAATCCCTCCAAATAATGTTGGCCGTTCCCGGTCTTACTTACAATACGAACCCCCACCCCAAAACCATTCATGGGCAAAAAATTTTTTTGAAAACTTTTCCGGCCCTTCCAATCCGGCCCTCCGCCGGGTGGTTGGCCGGACGGGCGCTTAACCCTCGCTAAGCGTTTATCCCTCGCTAAACCAGAGTTCAGCTCTCGCTAAACCAGAGTTCAGCTCTCGCTGAACTCTGACAGTAGCAGCCCCTCGTTGCGCTCCAGGGCCCAGTTGATGCTCCACTGGTTGGAGAACAGCAGCAGGTAGCGCCCCCGCAGGTCCTGCACCTTTTTGGTGTCAGAGGTCAGGTTCAGCTTTTTCAGGCCGCTTTCGTCCATATCCTCGTTGTCTATCCAGCGTATAAACGAATAGGGCAAGTTCTGCATGAAAATCTCCACATTGTACTCGTTCTCCATACGGTACTGGAACACGTCAAATTGCAGGCTGCCCACCACGCCCACGATCACTTCCTCCATGCCGGCCCCGATCTCCTGGAAGATCTGGATAGCCCCTTCCTGGGCGATCTGGTTGGCGCCCTTTACAAACTGTTTGCGTTTCATGGTATCCTTCTGGCGCACCAGGCTGAACAGCTCCGGGGCAAAGGTGGGTATGCCCTCAAAGCGGATCTTCTTCCCCGGCGCGCACAGGGTGTCGCCAATGGAGAACACCCCTGGGTCAAACACCCCGATGATATCCCCCGCGTAGGCTTCCTCAATGATCTCCCGGCTCTGGGCCATCAGTTGCTGGGGCTGGCTCAGTTTCATCCGCCGGCCCCCCTGGACGTGCTCCACCTCCATGCCCTTCTCAAACCGGCCGCTGCAAATGCGGATAAAGGCGATGCGGTCCCGGTGGGCCTTGTTCATGTTGGCCTGTATCTTAAACACAAAGGCGGAAAACGCCGGGTCAAAGGGGTCTACCAGCGCGCCGCCGGCGGTGCGGGGCAGGGGCGGGGTGGTCAGTCGCAAAAACGCCTCCAAAAAGGGCTCTACCCCAAAGTTGGTAAGCGCGGACCCAAAAAATACCGGCGAAAGCTTGCCGTGGCGCACCTTGTCCAGGTCGAATTCATACCCCGCCCCGTCCAAAAGCTCTACATCGTCCTGCAAGGCGCCGTACAGGTAGGGGCCGATGGCGGGCTCCAAAGCCGGGTCGTCCAGGGTAAAGTCCTGCTCCTGCACCTCCCGGCGGCCGGCGCCGCTCTCTTCGGGCTCAAAGCGCAGCACCCGGCCTTTCTCCCGGTCGTACACGCCCTTAAAATCCACCCCGCTGCCAATGGGCCAGTTCATGGGGTAGGTGCCAATGCCCAGTTCCTTCTCGATCTCGTCCAGCAGGTCGTAGGGGCTGCGGGAGTCCCGGTCCATCTTGTTGATGAAGGTGAATATGGGGATGTCCCGCATGACGCACACTTTAAACAGCTTGCGGGTCTGGGCCTCTACGCCCTTGGAGGCGTCGATCACCATCACCGCCGAGTCCGCTGCCATCAGCGTGCGGTAGGTGTCCTCCGAGAAATCCTGGTGCCCAGGGGTGTCCAGTATGTTGATGCAGTAGTCCCCGTACTGGAACTGCATCACCGACGAGGTAACGGAGATACCCCGCTGTTTTTCGATCTCCATCCAGTCCGACACCGCGTGCCGGGAGTTCCGTTTCCCCTTGACCATCCCGGCCAGGGCGATGGCCCCGCCGTACAGCAGGAATTTTTCGGTGAGGGTGGTCTTGCCCGCGTCCGGGTGGGAGATGATGGCAAAGGTCCGGCGGCGGGTAATCGCGGTTTTATGGTCAGGCATAAGCAGCCTCCTTATCGTTTATATAATACAATATAGCGCCTATATAGTGTGTGATGCAAAGTAACTCTACATGGGTACCTTCCTCCCCGGCCGTTTCATGGCCACCCCTTATTATACGCCATCTTTCCAAAACTTTCAACCCATCCGGGCCCATAGGCGCATTTTCCGCGGTGCTTTTCCCTATGCACTGCCGCAAGGCGCCCCAGCCGGCCGCCCTCTGGGGGACGCCGGTAAGGCCATTGCCCCTGCCATGCATTTTGGCCCCATCGCAAACTGTGACAGGATTCCCGCCCCAAACATGGTACCTTGTTCTCAAGCAGGATAACTGGGACAAGCGGGGCAAACAAAGCCCCCCAAAAACGTTTTTACGCAGAAAGGAGCCATCCGTCATGCCAATCAACCAAAACAAGACCTGCCGGGCCCTTGCGCTGGCCCTCTCTTTTGCCCTGATTTTCACCGCCCACCAGGCCCTTGCCGCCACCGGTTCCCCCGGCCCCTCCCTGGAGCCCGTGCGCCTGGAAACCACCATTTTCTTAGGACAGGCGGTGCCTTTGCGCCACCAGGGCCTCCCTTTGGAGGAGGCTTTGCGGCAGGCGCTGGGCAATCCCCCCGGCCTGCTGGAGGCATTCTATGTCAGCCCCACCGGCCTGCTCCCCCTGGAGGAGTTGGGCCGCTACCGCCCCTGCGCCGATGAGGACATCAAGCTCTCTGTGGTGCTTTACGGCAAAGGTGGCCGGGATACCTGGAAAAACCTTACATACCGGGTGAACGTGGCCGGCGGCACCGTGCGGGTGCTGGTGGACGCCGCCGGCCTGGGCCCGGAGAGCCAGGGGCTGTTCCGGCTGGAGGGCCAGGGGCTGGCCCTTTACCGCCAGGCTGTGGTAGAGGCCGACCCCCAGGGCGGCCCGCCTAGGCTGGAGGCGGTCTTTTCCGGCCTGCCCTATGGGGTGTACCGGGTGACGGCTATGTCCGGGGGGCAGGCGCAAACGGCCCGGCTGGGGGTTTGCGAAACGGACGATACCATCAGCACCGCCCGGGCGGAAACGGCTCTGCGCTTTGGCCCCCTGCCCGGCGGTAGCGAAACCGCCGGGGAAAGCTACCGGCTGGGGGTGCAGCCATGAGGGGGAGCAGGGGCATGGCCATTGCCCTTTTGACCCTGCTGGCCGGGCTTTGGGGCTTTTGCTGGCAGTTGGAGCCGCAGGCGGAGGCCCTGGTGGTAGAGGCAGTCTCTCTGCGGGAGGAGGGCACGGGCAGCACAGAGGGCACGGTTTTGACCCAGGGCCAGCCCGCAGCCGGCGGCGTGGCCTTCCGCAACAGCGGGCGGGCCGGGTGCCGCCTGCGGGTAAAGCTGTGCGTCACCGAACTGGACGGCAAGCCCGTGCTGGAGGCCGGCCACGAAACGCCCACAGGCTTTGCCCCCGCGGGCACGGAAACGCCCCGGAGCGCGGAATACTGGACAGCCCGGGGCGAATACCTATATTATAACAACCGGCAGACCGGCGATGTGCTGCTGCCCGGCCGGAAAACCCCCGCCGTGTATACGGCTGTCAGGTTGAATGAGGCCCTGGCCCCGGAAGATCTGGAAAAGCTTTCGTTGCTGGGGTGGGAGCAGCAGGTGTTTGTGCTGGCCCAGCCGGAGCCGGAATAGGCCGGGGACAGGGAGGGCTGTGGGATGGGAGGCTGCTGGCTATGGGTGATTGGCGGGTATGTGGCGGCCGCGGTAGCCGCCTGCTGGCTGTTGGCGGCGGTTATGGCGCACAAAAGGGAAAGGCCCGCCAAACGGCCCCGCCGTAAGCGCAAGCCGTAACCACGGGCCTAAAACAGCGCGCCCCTTTTGCCGCGTGGCGGCAGGGGAGGGCGCGTCCCTAAAACAGCGAAAAATACCCCAGCCGTATGCTGTGGCCGATCACGGCGATTAAAAAGCCCAGGGCCGCGCCGCAGATGGCCTCCCGCACCCGGTGGCCCAGGGATTCGTTGAGCCGGGGGATCAGCTCCCGCAGGGCTTGCCGGTCCTGGGCGTCGCCGGCCGTTTCCAGGTACTCCACAATGTGGTTGATGGCGCGGGCGTGGAGCCCGGCCGCCCAGCGAACCCCGGTGGCGTCGTACATCACAATCAGCGCCAACACAAAGCTTAGGGCGAATACCGGGGAGTTGAACCCATACAGGTAATAGCTGGTGAGCAGCACCGAGCAGGTGACGGCCGAGTGGGAACTGGGCATCCCGCCCGCGCCTGCCAGCCGGTGCCGGTCGAACTGCTTGTGCTTGACCGCGTCTACCAAGGTTTTTATGGCCTGGGCCGCGGCCCAGGAGGCTACGCTGGCGTTGATCAGCGGGTTTGATAGGAGAAAACTCAGATCCATGCGGGACGTCCTTTCCGGGGGCGATTTTTGAATATTGTTTATATTATAAACGGTTTTTGCCCGGCCTGTCAACCGCTTAGGGGAAGATGGCCGGGTTTCTTTTTGGGGGATGCGGGGCCTTTTTGCGGGGCGGCTTGCATTCCCCTTCAAACTGTGGTAAAATCGGATGCAGGAGGGATGCCCTGTGAACCGGAACTATGCCAAAGAATTGCAGGCCCTTATCCGTGGGCTGAAGGGCGAGGCGCCCACGTTGCTGCTGCACGCCTGCTGCGCCCCCTGCTCCAGCGCGGTGCTGGCCTATCTGGCTGATTATTTTGACATTTCCCTGCTGTTTTATAACCCCAACATCGCCCCGCAGGCCGAATATGGCAAGCGCCTGCAGGAACTGGAACGGCTGGTGGGGGAAATGCCCCTGGGGCACCCCCCGCGCCTGGTGCCCTGTCCCTACGACGCCCCGGCCTTTGACCGGGCCGCCGCCGGGCTGGAAGGGGAGCCGGAGGGCGGGGCCCGCTGCCTGGCCTGCTACCGCCTGCGCCTGGAGGAGGCCGCGAAAACCGCCCGGCGCTTGGGGCTGGATTACTTTACCACCACCCTGAGCATCAGCCCCCTGAAAAACGCCCAGGCCCTGAACCGTATGGGCGAGGAACTGGGGGAAAAGTACGGCGTGCGGCATCTGCCCGCTGACTTTAAAAAGCAGGAGGGCTACAAGCGCTCGGTGGAGCTTTCCCGGACGTATGGCCTGTACCGGCAGGATTACTGCGGGTGCCGGTACTCCAAAGCCCAGAGGGAGCGGGAAAAGGCGGAGAAAAACCGGCGGGAGGGGGGCGCAGCCCATGGTGACGCATAAGGGCGTACGCTACCTGGCCGCCGACGCCCACGCCCATATCTACCCGGAGAAGATCGCCGAAAAGGCCACGGCCTCGGTGGGGGAATTTTATGGGCTGGAGATGGCCCAAACCGGCCTGCCCGCCGTGCTGGCAAAGGCCGGGGCCGCGGCAGGGCTGGACCGCTTTCTGGTGTGCTCTGTGGCCACAAAAGCGGAGCAGGTGCCGGCCATCAACCGCTTTATAGCGGACACCTGCCGGGAGGATCCCCGGTTTGTGGGCCTGGCCGCCTGGCACCCGGATGTGGCGGACCTGGAGGGCGGGCTGGACAGCCTACAGGCCCAGGGGCTACGGGGGATCAAGCTGCACCCGGACTTTCAGGGGTTCTGCCTGGACAGCCCTACCATGCTGCCCTTTTACCGGGCGGCGGCCCGGCGGGGGCTGCCTTTGCTGCTGCACATCGGGGACCCCCGTGGGGACGCCTCCTCGCCCCTACGCCTGGCGCGGGTGCTGGACAAGGTGCCGGGGCTGACCTGCATAGCTGCCCATCTGGGGGGCTATACCCAGTGGCAGGCCGCCCGGAATTGCCTGCGGGGGGCGGGGGTGTATACGGATACCTCCAGCTCCCTGCCCTTCCTCAGCCGGGAAGAGGCCCTGGAAAGCATAGCCTGCTTTGGGGCGGAGCGGGTGATGTTTGGGACGGACTTCCCCATGTGGCAGGCCAAGCAGGAACTGGCGCGGTTTTTTGCCCTGGGGCTGCCGGAGGAGGAAAACCGGGCGATACTGTACGGCAACTTTGCCCGGCTGTTTGGGGTGGACGGGCATGGATGAGGCGGCGTTCCTGGCGGCCTGTAGCCGGGCCATGGAGGCGGCCGGGCCCCGGCAGGGCATCGGGCGGCTGGGGGAGAAGTCCCTGCACGCGGCGCTGAAGTTCTACCTGGAGCCGGACGAGGGCCGGCACGAGGTACAGGTGGGCCGGTATGTGGCGGATATTGTGAACGAAAGGGGCATCACCGAGATACAGACCGGGAACTTTGGCCGGCTGCGGGAGAAACTGGCCTTCTTTTTAGAGCATTACCAGGTAACTTTGGTGTACCCGGTGGCAGCGGTAAAGTGGCTGGTCAGCGTAGGTGGGGACGGGGCCCAGAGCCGCCCGCGGAAAAGCCCCAAGCCCGGCGGCCCCTGGGAACTGTTGACGGAACTGTACAGCCTGCGGGAGCAGTTGGGACGGCCGGGGCTGGGATTCTGCGTGCCGCTTTTAGAGGTGGAGGAGTACCGGCTAAAAGGGGGCGGGCGGCGGGGCTATACCCGTTGGGAGCGTATGCCTGTGCGGCTGCTGGGGGAGGTTTGGGTGCGTGACCCCGGCGAGGCGGCCGCCCTGCTGCCCCCTGGCCTGCCGGAGGTGTTTACGGCCAAAGACTTCCGGGAGAAGGGGCGGCTTTCCTCCATGGACGGCTCCCTGGCGCTGGCCGCGGCAAAAGCGCTGGGGGCTGTGGAGCGGGCCGGCTCACGGGGACGGGCCTATCTGTACAGGCGGGCCCGGCAAGCGTAGGACGGGGGCTGTGGGCTTTTGGCCCCATTATTTACTGAAAGGATGGATGGGAAATGATCGATATGCAGAAACTGGCCTTTTTCGCGGAGGGGAACCTGTTTACCGGCAGTGTCAGCGAGCCTGCCGGCAGGGTGATGCGGTACCGGGTGGAGCCCGACCGCGAAAATGAACAACTGACGGCCTGGCGCTGGCAGACGGACCGGTGCTTTGAGCGGGCCGGCGAAACCGCCCGGGCGGAATTCCGGCTGACACAGCAGGGACTGGACGAACTGATTGCCTGGCTGGAGGCCGCCTGGCAGGAGGAGGCGCGGTAGAGCCTGTACGGAAGGGGGCGGCGTATTTTTCGGGGATAAGGGGCGGATATCACAAAAAAAGGCTTGCCAATCCGGCCCGGATGTGGTATGATAATCTGGAAGGCCCGGCGTGCCGCTCCTGGCCCACGTGGACCATTAGCTCAGTTGGTTAGAGCAACCGGCTCATAACCGGTCGGTCCGGGGTTCGAGTCCCTGATGGTCCACCATGTTTACACATCTTAAAAGATGCCACACCGAAAAAACCCCGGAATTCCGGGGTTTTTTGGCGTTCAAGAGGCCAAAAAAGGACCGTCACGGCGTGACGTGTTTTGGGAGATGCCACCCCCAATTTTGGGATCTGAACCTGCGTGGTTGACAGAAAGCGAGTAAGGGCAGAAGAAAAAACAAAATATTTTTTGAGAAGGGCCATGATGAAAATCATGGCCCTTTTTCTTTTTCCAGAGAAAGATTTAGGAGGTATACAGAGTGCCAAAGTTTACAGAAAGCAAGACAGACCGTGCCTACGAGAGTTTTATGCAACAGATTCCCGGTTTCCAGCGGGACCCACCGGAGGCAGAAACCATCCAACGGGACCTGGAGAAAAAGCAGCGTCAGAAGGGGGAACCCCATGACAGAAAATCAAAATAACCGCATACCGGGCTGCAGAGTCATGAGCAAAGAGGGGTTTTGGAACCTCATCGCGGAGGTCAACGCTGCCTGCGGCCAAGACCAAGACAAGTATATGGATATGCTCAAGGCCCGGCTCAAGGAGCAGGGCCCCGAATATGCCCAGGACTTCCACGACGCCGTCCACGCATACGCGGACTTGGCCTACAAGTACGGCCTTTGGAGCGCTGTGAGGCTCATGGGCCACGCCACGGATGATGGGTTTACGGACTTCCGCGCTTGGCTGATTTCCCAGGGCAAAGAGGCGTACTTCGCCGCGCTGAAGGAGCCGGATACCCTGGCGGATCTGGACCCTGGCGATGGATACTGGTTTGAGAGCTTTGCTTATGCCGGGTATTACGCGCTAAAAGAGTTGACCGGCGAGGACGCCTTTGACAATATGAGTGAGACCACCGGGGAGATGATTGAAGAAGCTCTGAAAGCAGATATCGAGTATGGCGAGGGGATTAATTATCCCTACGAAGCCTACGACCTGCCGAACTACTTCCCCCGCTTGTTTCAGAAATCCGTCATCAACTCTCCAGAGCCGAGGCAATTCAACATAAGCAACTGGAACAGCAATTTGCCGAAGCTCCGGGAAGCAAAAGACTGTGACCTTTAGCGAGAAACCGGAAATCAAGACCACAGCCACAGTAAACGGTGAAAAGAAAGCCGAGCCGGTAGGTGAAGTCACCATAACCGATACAGTCAGCTACACCGGTCTGACCCCTGGCAAGACCTATAAGCTGTCCGGCGTCCTCATGGACAAGGGCACAGGCGGCAAGCTGCTGGTGGATGGGAAAGAGGTCACTGCCGAGAAGGAGTTCACCCCTGAGAGCGCCAGCGGTACAGAGGAGATCACCTTTACTTTTGACGCCTCTGCACTGGCTGGCAAAGCCGTGGTCGTGTTTGAAACGCTATACCATGAGGGCAAGGAAGTGGCCGTTCACGCTGACATCAACGACGAGGGCCAGACCGTAGAGTTCACCACCCCGGACAAGCCGGAAATCAAAACCGAGGCTACGGTTAACGGCGAAAAGGAAGTGGACCCCCTGGAGGAAGTCACCATCATCGATACAGTCAGCTACTCCGGCCTGGTTCCCGGCAAGCCCTATAAAATCAGCGGGATTCTCATGGACAAATCTACCGGGGAAAAACTGCTGGTAGATGGCAAGGAAGTTACCGCTGAAGTTGAGTTCACCCCCGAAAACGCCACCGGCTCTGTAGAGATTCCCTTCACCTTTAACGCCTCCACACTGGCCGGGAAGTCCATTGTGGTCTTTGAAACCCTGTATCAGGAGGACGTGGAGGTGTTCGTCCACGCGGATATAAACGACAAAAGCCAGACCATCACCATCCGCGGCCTGGGCGGGCTGGTGATCAAGAAAACCGCCGAGGACAACTTCGTTGAGGGGATTTCCTTCCTCATCACCGGCAAGGACTACTCCAAAAAGTTCAAGACCGACAAAAATGGTGAGATTCGTGTGGAGGGCCTGGCCCCCGGCGAGTATACCGTCACGGAGATCTCCGACAAGGTAACTGCCCGGTACAAGATCCAGGAAGGAAAGAACGTCACTGTCACCACCGGCGACCTTGCTGAAGTGAAGTTCCATAACAAGCTGCTCCGGGGCCAGATCGTGGGACGCAAGACCGATACCGGGGGAAATCCTCTGGAGGGCGTTCTCTTCGGCCTGTTCCCCAAGGACGCCAAGGAATTCACCAAGGAGAAGGCTGTGGCTACCGCAAAAACCGATAAAGCAGGGAAGTTCCAGTTTGACAAGGTGCCCTACGGCGACTGGCAGATCGTGGAGCTGGAGCCGCTGCCCGGCTATGTGCCCCTGGATGATTCCATTAAGGTCACGGTTGACAGTAGCACGGTCACCCTGGAGGATATTGAGAACGCCAAGACTCAAATCGTCATTTCCAAGGTGGATTCCGTCACCGGCAAGGAGCTGACAGGGGCCAAGCTGGAGATCCGGGACAAGGACGGCAAGGTCATCGAAAGCTGGACCACAGATGGTAAGCCCCATACCATTGAGAAACTGCCTGCCGGGGAGTATGTTCTGCACGAAGCCAGCGCCCCCAACGGCTACCTGCTGGCCGAGGACGTGAAGTTCACGGTCAAGGACTCGGACGAGGCCATCACCGTTGTCATGAAGGACAGGCCCAAGGACCATCCCGGAACCCCCAACACCGGCGATACCGGCTGGCGGCTGGCCCTGGCTGTGTTCGGCGTGAGCCTGGGAGGTGTGGTACTCTCTCTGGTTATCAGCAGAAAGAAGAAAAAGGGACAGGACTGATTATAATTTGAGGCCCTTATATCTCCAAGGAGGAAAATCTATGCAGAAAAGAATGAAAAGGCTGCTGTGCCTTTTGGCTGTTGTTGTACTCACCATGTGCTGTTTCGCCCTGCCTGCCGCCGCGACCGGCGACGTGGCCGGGGCCGTTCAGTCCACCTGGACCTCGGCACAGGCCCAGATCAAGGCCATTGTGAACAACGTGGTATTCCCGGTCATTGACGTGGTGCTAGTCATCCTGTTTTTCGTCAAGGTGTCCACAAGTTACTTTGAATATCGCAAACATGGCCAGTTTGAGTTCGCCGCGCCTGCCATCCTGTTTGCCTGTCTGGTGTTCACCCTGACCGCCCCCCTCTATATCTGGGGCGTTGTAGGGATATAACGCCATGAGCGGGCATATCGAGGGAAGGGCCAGAGGGCCTCCTGACCGATAGCAGGAAACACAAACTCCATTATTCTATTTTTAATAAATGAAAAGAGAGGTTAAAATCAACATGAATTTCTACGAAAAAGAACTGCGCGCCATGTTCGAGCGCGACCATACCATCAAGGACAAGCAGTTTGCCGGGCGGGTGCTGCTGGGCCGTTTGGGGGACAAGCTGCTGGTCAAGGTCCAGTTTATACCCTCCCTGTCCGCGGACCATTACAATGCCCTCCAGGTCATCCTCTTGAACCGGGGCAAGGGCTTTGTGGACAAGGAGAACTTCCTGTTTCGGGACCTGATCGGCCCCCAGCGCCGGGAGGATCTGGGCGAAGTGGAGCCACATGTGTGGGAATACGGAAACAAGCCTGCCTGGTTTATCCCCATCACCGAGGCCCAGCGCCAGAAGATTGCAGACACCGTCCTGGGTTACATTCGGCTGTTCCAGAGCGAGAATGGCTGATCTATGAACATACAGAAAAAAGGGGGCAATCAAAATGTTAGACTGGCTGGGAGGTCTCATCGGCAGCTTTGGCGGGGCCTTGGGCAATGTGTTCTCCACCTTTGGGGAGGGCATTGTGGACTCCATCTGGGACGGACTGGTGGAGTGGATGCTCAAGTCCTTCTACGGTACCATTTCCGATGTGTTCACGCAGATCGGCGGCATGGGGGCGGAGATATTCGATTTGAGCTGGATCGTGGCCTCGGTCCGGCTGTTCGCCTGCCTGGGCTGGACCCTGTTCGCGGTGGGCATGATCGTGGCGGCGTTTGACCTGGCGATTGAGTACCAGAATGGCCGGGCCAATGTGAAGTCCACGGCACTTAATGTCCTCAAGGGCTTTTTCGCCGCGAATCTGGTGACGCTGGCGCCGGTGGAGCTGTACAAGTTCTGCATCAACCTGCAAAATGTTTTTCTCAAGGATTTGGCCGGGAGCTTTGTGGGGACGGTGGATTTCAACCTGGGGGACGTGGCCCTCAAGGTGCTGACCGGCGTGTTCGGGGGACCCACAGGGCTGGTACTCAACGGATTGTTTCCGCTGTGTATGCTGATCGGGCTGTCCTACTGCGTGTTAAAGGTGTTCTTCTCGAACATAAAAAGAGGGGGCATTCTCCTGATTCAAATGGCGGTTGGCACCCTCTATCTCTTCTCTGTCCCGCGGGGCTACACGGACGGATTCAACCAGTGGTGCAAGCAGATCATCGCCCTGTGCCTGACCGCCTTTCTGCAGACCACGCTCCTTTTCCTGGGCCTGCTGACGTTCCACGACAATATGCTTTTGGGGCTGGGGGTTATGCTGGCGGCTGGAGAGGTGCCGAGGATCGCCCAGCAGTTCGGGCTGGACAGCTCGGTCAAGGTCAACATGATGAGCGTGGTTCACGCCACATCGACTGCTGTAAATATGACCCGGAACATTGCCAGGGCGATCGGGTAAAAAGCAGTGGATTTTTACCCGGAAGTCTGGTATAATGAAAAAGAAAAGGGGTGAGCTCTATGACGGAAAAAAATCGCCGGGAGCTGGAGAAATTATGCCAGGTCATCCGCCAGACTGTGCCTACACGGCAGGTATACCTGTTCGGGTCTTTCGCCTACGGCAGCCCCCATGGGGATAGTGATTATGACCTGTATGTGGTAATACCGGACAGCGGTCCAAGGCCGCTTACAGCCATGCAGGACCTATCGGCGGTTTTGCATAGACACTGCAATAAATCCCTGGATATTATGGTAGGCAAGGAGAGCCGGTTTGCGTGCCTGTCTGACGAGCCGACCCTGGAACGTACCGTCAAGCAGAAAGGGGTGTTGCTGTACAGTGAGACGATCCAGCCGCAGCCAAGCATGGCTTGATAAAGCCTGGCAGGATATCTATTCGGCGGAATGCCTGAGTAAGCACCACCCGGCTCCCTATGAAGTGATCTGTTTTCTCTGCCAGCAAGCTGTGGAGAAATCCTTGAAATGTGTTCTGAGTCTTTATGGAGAAGAACCGCCCAGGACTCATGATTGCGCGATCCTGTGCGCTCTCTGCGGGGAATATGACAGGGAGTTCAAGACCTGGGAAGATAAGTGCTCCCGGTTTGCACCATTCAGCGTAGTGGTACGATATCCAAATGAATTGGAAGTCAACGAAACCGACGCCCAGTGGGCTTTGAAGACCGGACAGGACATATATGAGTTTGCTGTCGCAAGGATAGATATGTCCCTGAAAGAGGAGCCAGAACAAAATGTTGAACAAAAGATGAATTGATACAGTTATTGAAAAAAGGTGCTGGAAACAGCGCCTTTTTCTCATGCGGAAAGGAAGAAAAACATGACCCAATACATCTACCCGCAAAACCTCAAGGCCACGGCCAACCTATGGCTGTGGAGCCTGCGGGATTTCGCCACAGCCTGTGTGGGGCTGTTGCTTTCTGTACTGGCGCTGACGCAACTGGGGCTGATTTCGCCCTTTGCCCTGACCGTGGCCTATGCGTTTTTATCCATCCGGCTGGAAGAGATCACGGTGCTGGACTATGTGCGCTACGCCGGAAACTTCCTGTTATTCAGTCAACAGGAATACACATGGAGGTGCGGCGGATGAGGCAGAAAAAGAAAAAAGGCAACTCCACCCGCGCTCTGCTGGGCCTGGAGGGGTTCACAAACTATGGCATACAGACCGCTGGCGGGGAGCTGGCGGTTTTTCTTGTGCAGCCCACCAATATCTCGGTGCTGTCCCATGCCAATGTGGAGATTAAAATCCGGCGTCTGCTCATGGTGTTCTCCGCCCATCCGGGCCTGGAGATCTCCTGCCTGGACTCCTGCCAGCGCTTTGACGATAACAAGCGGTTCATCAAGCAGCGTCTCCGGGAGGAAGAAAATCCGGCAGTGCGGCAGGTCCTGGAACAGGAGGGCGGCTACCTGGAATCCAAGCAGATCGAGATGTCCACAGCCCGGCAGTTCCTGTTTGTGCTGCGGTTCACCAAGGGGGAAAAGCCGGAGCAGGTGTTCCAGGCCATCAACCTGACGGAGAAGACCATCTCGGAGCAGGGCTTTGAAGTGCGCCGCATGGACCGGGAGGACCTCAAGCGGGTGCTGGGGCTGTACTTCGGCACCAGCATGACCGGCGAGGCGGTGGAGGACGTGGACGGCATCAAAAACTTTAACTTGGATAGGAGGCCGGATAGTTGAAGAAAGGTATCAAAGCATTGATAGGATTTGTGCTGGCGATTGCCCTGGCGGGGTCGGGATTCTGGCTGGTGCATCGGTTCATTGAGTCCAAGGAGCAGCAGGCAAACTTCCGGGAGCTGGCGGAATCTATGCTTTTGGAGAAACCGAAAGCTCCTGTGAAAAAAGATCCTGATTTTAATATCCTTGGCTCAATCTTGGATGACCCCATGTCCTCACGTAAGGGGGACACCTCCGAGCCGAGCGGCCCGGAGGTACTTCACGATATAGCGGCGCTCAAGGAGAAAAACGCTGAATGTGCCGGCTGGATTCGAGTGCCAGGGACGGACATCGACTACCCGTTTATGTGGACGCCGGAGGACCCGGAGCGCTATCTCCGGCGGGACTTCTACGGAAATTACTCCGATTATGGGGTACCCTTTTTAGACCACCGCTGTGATTTAGACAGTGACAACCTGATTTTGTACGGCCACAATATGTTCGATGGGACCATGTTCACGGATTTGCTCTGGTTTCGGGAACAGGCGTACAGGGAGGATCACAGTCAAATCATTCTGGAAACGCCGGAAGGTGCGCGGGAGTACCGGGTGATTGCCGTGTGCCAGGCCAACTCGGTGGAATCAAAGTTATACCGGCACATCAATTTTACCGATGCGGCTGGCAAGGGAGCGAACATCTTCTGCACCACCGATTACGGTGAAAGCGAGGGCGTCTACATTGACGTCTACCTCAAGTGGTACGAGGACGGCAAGCCCATCACAAAAACCTTTATTACCGGCAAGACCCTGGGCGAGAACGGGAACGACCTGGACAGGATGTTCTTGATTTCGTCCGCTATTACCAAAGCATTCCACGGCGAAAACGCGGCCCATTCCAGGCATGACCGTATTAACGGCCAGGAGGACAAAGGCGGCTCCATCCTGCATTTGAGCATGCGGGAGCAGGACACAGTAATCAGCGCTCTGGTGGAGCAGAGAGAACGCCAGGAGAGCTCGCTCTGCCAGACCGAGCAGCTCCTGCGGCGCATGACCGGGGGGATTACCGGCTATATGAGCCTGATAGGCCAACGGCCCCTGCATATGTCCGAAACGGACCGGGCGCTCATCGCGATCCGGGACGGCGACTTGGGAGAGTTCAAGGAACTGCTCCCCAGGATTACAGAACAGGAAAATCTTGACGGACTGCTCTTGGAGGCAGCCCGCCGTCCAGGAGCGGTGGGCAGGAAGATGGCCATGCTCCTGTTGGAAGGTCATCAATACACCGAGAGCGTGTACAAGCAGGTCTATCCATTTGGGGTAATCCTACCACAGCCTGCGCCGCTGGTAACGGCGGGGTGGGGAGCCTGTGGGACAATGTGGGAAAACTGCAAGCCTAATGTGGTCGTACTGCTAGGATAAGCGTGCCACCCCAACAAGAACCGCAAATGGATAGTGGGGAATTATTGGCACAGTCGAGAACTGCAAAACTGGATATTTTCCACTGATAAGGAGCAGCTATTGAATATCGCCTACTTCCCCATTATTCGCCATACCAAGGTACGGATGGACGCAAATCCCTATTTTGACACCCAGTACTTCATCGACCGCAAGTTTCAGCGCGGGATGAAGTATCTCTCCGGACAGTTCAAAAAGGTCTGGAAAGAACAAAATGACCGGCAGAACAGCGGAACAGATCAAAGCCGCCGAGGTGCTGTACATACTGGCGCTGTCGGAACAGGCAAAGGAGCCAGGGTTTGTGGCAAAGCTGGCAGGGTGCTTTGCGGACAGTCAAACGGACCAGCAGCTCATTGCCGAGGTCAACGCTGTGTTCGGTACTGACCTTGACCCGGAGGACTTCTCTGCAATCATGAACTACGCCAATCACCAACTGGTGGAGGTTGCCAAAGCCCAGCTTGGCAATGTGGGCGGCGAGCCATACTGGAGCTGGTACGGTTTCCAGGGCCGGGTGGAGTGGTGCGCCTGTTTTGTCAGTTGGTGCGCCAACGAGTGCGGCTATATCGACAAGGGCATTATACCTAAATTTGCAGGCTGCGATACTGGCGTAGCCTGGTTCAAGAATAAGAACCAATGGCTGGATGGCAGCACGACCCCTGACTCCGGCTACATCATTTTCTTTGACTGGCCGGACGAAAACGGCGTACAGGATGGCAGCTCTGACCATGTTGGCATTGTGGAAAAAGTGGAGGGCGGCAGGGTCTACACCATTGAGGGCAATTCCGGCGACGCCTGTGAGCGGAACAGCTACCCCATCGGCAATTACCAGATTTTGGGGTATGGGACGCCGAATTTATTCTAAAAACATATAATGTAAAGGAGAAAATCACTATGGAAAACACAAGAACAATGGCCATTCAGATGCCCGAGGAAACCTATCAGCGGCTGAAAGCCTATCTCAAGCGGCATCAGGTTAAGCAGAAGGACTTTGTCACCCGGCTGGTGGAGAGGGCGATAGAACACGATGACATTGCCGCGCCGGAGGGCGGCAATGAGTAGGCGAAAACAGTTGCTTTTTAGATCGGATTCGGGTATAATGATAACAGAGAGAAGGTGAACGCCATGAACAAAGCTGCGGCGGAGCTTTCGCTGGCCAATGATTTCATCTTCGGCGAAGTGATGCGCCAGCCTGAGAACGTCAAGCCGCTGCTGGAGGCGGTTTTGGAGAAGAAAATTGCGGAGATCACCTATATCGAAAAACAGCAGGATATTAAGGACGGGTTTGAACTGCATGGCGTCCGGCTGGATATTTCCCTGGAGGACAGCGAAAGGACGCAGTACGCCGTGGAGATGCAGACCGGCAGCGCCTATGACCTGGAGCGCCGGATCAGGTATTACCAGAGTTCCCTGGACCGGCGAACCCTGGAGGTATCTGAGCGCTACCGGGACCTGAAGTCCAGCTATGTGATTTTCGTCTGCACGGACGATTATTATGGTCGGGGACTGGCGCTTTATAAGCGTAAATCTGTAATTGATGGTGCGGAGGACATCGTATATGATGACGGCTCCCATGCGTATATTTTGAACGCGCAGTTCACAAAGCCAAACCTTAGTGAGTCGGCTTTGGAGTTTCTGCGGTACATCAACGCGAAGAAAAATAAGCTGTCCTTTGACGTTTCCGGCAACGAATATCTGACCCGGATCGACCGGGCGGTGGAGGATATCAAATCCGACGACAGGAAGGTGGAGAGGTTTATGACGCTGGCGGCGAAACTGGAGGATGTACGGTTTATTGCCCTGAGAGAGGGTGAGGAAAAGGGTCGTGCTGAAGGTAGGGCCGAGGGTGAGCATAGTGCCATGGCTGGCCTGATTAAGCGGCTGCTGGAGCGGCATAAGACTCTGGAGGAAATTGCCGATATTTGTGGCATGGATTTGGACGAAGTCAAAAAAATAGCGGAAGAAGGCTGAGTTGGCTTTCTGCGCGGGATGAAGTTAGGTGGAGTGAGTGCCATGGATTATACAACGTTTTGTACAAGGGAGGAAGGCAGTCCTGTAGATTATCAAATGCTATGTGAAAAGCGCTGGCAGCTCCAGAAAACTCTGCCCGGCATTCCTGACCAGGTCATATCCAAGTTTGACAAAGCATTTGAGATCGAATATGCCCACAATTCCACCGCCATTGAGGGAAACACTCTAACGCTTGTCCAAACAAAAGCGATTCTGGAGGATGGGCTGTCAGTGGGCGGCAAAACCCTCCGGGAGATATATGAAGTTGCAAACCACGCCAGGGCGTTCAGCTATGTGAAAGACTGCATAGCAAAGGGAAGGCCGCTGGACGAGCAGATCATCAAAGACATTCATGCGCGGATTATGGAGAACATCCAGATCGGTGGGATATACCGAAATGTTGGGGTGCGTATCACAGGAGCCAATCATAAGCCGCCTCCTCCCAGCGAGATGTACTGGCAGATCAAAGAATTCTGCTCTGTGCTGCACAATCCCCGAGACCTAAATGCTATTGAAATGGCGGCATGGACACATGCCGAGTTTGTGCGCATCCACCCCTTCACCGACGGCAACGGCAGAACATCGCGGATGATCATGAATTATCAGTTGATGCAGGCGGGTTTCCTGCCAGTTTCGATTGTAAAAGAAAAGCGCCTTGAATATTTTGAGGCATTGGATGTTTATGTCGTGAACCAGGAGCTGCGGCCTTTTGCGGAGATGGTAGCCGAGTTGGAAAGCCAGAGGTTGGACGAATATTTGAATATCGCCTGTGAGCAGGGTTTTGGGGATACTGAGAAAAAGTTGGAATTGGATTTTTGCCAGTGAGGGCTCGAAACGCATTACAAACAGAGTAAGAAATTATGGCATCTTTTAAGGCAGAGTTATAATGACGGCTTTTGAAAAGCCCGGAAAACCGCATAAATACTAGGGTTTTTGGCCCTCCAAGGGTCGATGGCATCTTTTAAGCACGGTAGGGCCAAGACCTTGGCCCATAGCCAAGTCTACAATCCCTAGAAACTGTGCGGTTTCTGGGGATTTTCCTTTTGACCCGCCCCTGTTGGCCCTGTCCGGCCAAACAGCCAAGGCAATCATATTTTGGAGGATGGACATCATGAAAACAATGAAAGCAATAAAAGCAATGAAAAAAAACCTGGCAATCCTTTTGGCGGTGCTGCTCACGCTGGCCTTTGCGGCCTGCGGCGGCAAACCGGCCGCCGGCTCCCAGGGGGAAGGGGAAACCGCCATAGGCAGCGCCCTGGAGCTGCTCACCACCGTGTGGGCCGGCTATGGGGAAGAGGAGCGCTTTGCCGCCGCCGGCGGCGATATGTCCGAGGAAAACATGACCATGGACGGCCCCGGCAAGTTCAGCCTCAGCGATGCCGCCGCCCTGGATACCACCCTGGGTTTCCCCGCGGCCGCTGTGGACAAAATTGACGACGCGGCCTCCCTTGTGCACATGATGAACGCCAATACCTTTACCTGCGGCGTGTACCATGTGAAAGACGCCGCCGCCCTGCCGGAGCTTGCCACCGCCCTGCAAGAGAACATCCTGCAACGGCAGTGGATGTGCGGTTTCCCGGACCGGCTGGTGATCATGGAGGCCGGCGGCTATGTGGTGGCCTTCTTTGGCGAGGAGGGGATCACCGCCACCTTCCAGGAAAAAGTGGCGGCCGCGTACCCCGCTGCGGAAACCCTCTGCAATGAGCCCGTGGTGTAACCGGCGGTAGGGTAAAGGCTAAGCCATGTTATTCTCCAGTATAAGTTTCCTGTTTTACTTTCTGCCTGTTGTGGTGGCCCTGTACTTTGCCTCGCCAAAGCGCCTGAAGAACACCGTGCTGCTGGTGGCCAGCCTTTTTTTCTATGGCTGGGGCGAGCCCAAATACCTGGCCTTCATGCTCCTCTCCATCACCCAGGGGTATCTCTTCGGGCGGCTGATCGAAAAATACCGGGATAAAGGCCCTTCCAAAGCCCTCCTGACGGTTTCCGTCCTTTTCAGCCTGCTGCTACTGGGGTACTGTAAGTATGCGGATTTCTTCATCGCCAATGTCAACCGGGTAACCGGGCTGTCCCTCCCGCTGCTGAAGATTGCCCTGCCGGTGGGCATCAGCTTTTACACCTTCCAGGTGCTCAGCTACACGGTGGACGTCTACCGGGGCGTGGTGCCCGCACAGCGGAACTACGTGGACCTGGCGGCCTATATCGCCATGTTCCCCCAACTGGTGGCAGGGCCCATTGTCCGGTACGCGGACATAGCCGGCCAGTTGCATAACCGGGCCCACAGCCTGGGCGGGGCCGCCAAGGGGGTGCGCCGTTTCGTCATCGGCCTATCCAAAAAAGTACTGGTGGCCAACCAACTGGGGGCGCTGGTGGCCGCCTTTAAAGGGTCCGCGGAGCCCTCCGTCCTGTTCTGCTGGCTGTACGCCGCCGCCTATATGCTGCATATTTATTTCGATTTCTCCGGCTACAGCGATATGGCCATTGGCCTTGGCTATGTGTTTGGTTTCCGTTTCCCGGAAAACTTTGACTACCCCTATATCTCCCGCAGTATCACGGAGTTCTGGCGGAGATGGCACATCTCCCTGGGGGCCTGGTTCCGGGACTACCTCTACATCCCCCTGGGGGGCAACCGGGTGGGCAAGCCCCGCTGGCTGTTCAATATAGGGGTGGTGTGGGCGGCAACCGGGCTTTGGCACGGCGCGGCGTGGAATTTCGCCCTTTGGGGCCTGCTGTTTGCGGCCCTGCTGATGCTGGAAAAGCTGTGGCTGGCCGGGTGGCTGCACAGGCACAGGGCGGTAAGCCACCTGTACGTGCTGTTTCTGGTCATGCTCAGCTTTGTGATCTTCGACGCGGAAAATGTGGCAGCGGCCTTCTCCCATATCTCCGCTATGTTCGGGGGCCGGGCCCTGCCGGCCCTTACGGTAGAGAGCCTCTACTACCTGCAAAGCTACCTGGTTATTCTGGTACTGGCGCTCCTCGGCGCTACCCCCCTGCCCAAAAAGCTGGCGGCCCTGGCACAGAAAGGCAGGTATACCTGCCTGGCCTGCCAAATCGCGGAGCCGGTGGCCTGTCTGGCGCTGCTAACGGTGTGCACCGCCTATCTCATAGACGGTTCCTTCAATCCCTTCTTATACTTTAGATTTTAGGAGGACGGTATGCCGCAAAAACGGAAGGATATGGCCCTTGTGGCCCTCACCTGTATCTTTTTGTATGGCTTTCTGCTGTGGGCGCTCCTCAAGCCTGTAGACGCCCAGTCGGCCAGCGAGCGCCGGCCCCTGGCCACCCCGCCGGCTGCCGGCTGGGACGCGGTAGTTTCTGGGAAATTTATGGCAGATTTTGAGGAATACGCGCTGGACCAGTTCCCCCTGCGGGATACGCTGCGCACGGTCAAGGCCCTCACCGCCCTGTACGCCTTCAGGCAGAAGGACAACAACGGGGTCTACCTGCAAGACGGCCATATCTCCAAGCTGGATTACCCCCTGGACCTGCCCTCTGTGGACTACGCGGCGTCGCGGTTCCGGTATATCTACCAGCAGTACCTGGCCGGCAAAGGGATGGCGGTCTACCTGTCCGTCATCCCGGACAAGAACGGGTATATGGCGCCGGGGCATGGCGCCCCGGCCCTGGACCATGGGGACCTGGTGGACGCCCTGGCGTCCCGGCTGGATTTTGCCCGGTATATCGATCTCTCCCCCTTTCTGGAGTTGTCCGATTATTACCGCACAGACAGCCATTGGCGGCAGGAAAAGATAACCGATGCCGCCGGGTACCTTGCCGGCCAGATGGGGGCCACCCTGCCGGGCAGCTACACCCGCCATTTGGCAGAGGCCCCCTTTTATGGGGTGTACTATGGGCAGGCGGCCCTGCCCCTGCCGGGGGAGGAGCTCTATTACCTGCGCTACGCCGCCCTGGAGGACTGCCGGGTGTACGACTACGAAACGCAGGCCTATATCCCCCTTTACGACCCGGCGCAGGCCGCAGGCCGCGACCCCTACGCCTTCTTCCTGGCAGGGCCCAAATCGCTGCTGAAGATCGAAAACCCCCACGCCCCCACCGGCAAGGAGCTGATCCTCTTCCGGGACTCCTTCGGCAGCAGCATAGCCCCCCTGCTGGCAGAGGGCTACGCCTCCATCACCCTGGTGGATATCCGCTATATATCCCCCGCCATGCTGGGCCGCTTTATCTCCTTTACCAACCAGGACGTGCTGTTCCTCTACAGCGCCTCTGTCCTCAATAACAGCGAAACCATCAAGTAACCCCCAAGAGGGCGCGGCCTACCACAGCCGCGCCCTCTTGCCATACCCTGCCGGGCTACCGGTCCTGCCGTAGCTGGTATTCCCCTTTTCCCAGCTTGCGCAGCACCCCTTCCTGGCAAAGCTTTCTCACCACCCGCTGTAGCTGGGCCCGGCTGCAATGAAGCTGCAACGTCCCCGTGTTTATGCCGTGCAAAATATGGTCCGGCTGTATGGTACGCAGCAGGGCCAGCAGCTTTTCTTCCAGGGGCTGGGCAGGGTTTTCCAGCAGGGTAAACATCATAAATTTGTCCGATACCGTGCGCAGCAGGGCGCGCAGGAACCGGGCGTCCGCCTCCAGCAGGGGCCGGTAGCGCTCTACCGGAAGGGCCACGCACAGCACCCGGTCCAAAGCCTCCGTAAAAAAGGGCAGCGTTTCCCGCCGGATAAACTCCATATCCCCCAGCAGCACATCCTGCCCCGCCAGAAAAACCGAAAAACTGCTGCCGTCCTCCCGCAGGCCGTAAATGCTCACCCGCCCCCGCGCCAGAAACAGCAGCGCATCCATGGGCTTGTGGGGCGCTGTCAGCAGTTCCCCCTTTTCAAACTGTACCAGTTGAAAGTCCAGCCCCTGGGTGGAAAACCGCTGGCGGATCCGCCGTTCGTCCAGCAGTTGTTCCAGCAGGCCGGGCTGATCGATATATTTCATAAAGCCCCCCTCTTTTCCCACCTATTGTATCACATGATACAATAAAGCGCAAGCCGCCCTGCTATACTTAAGGTGCAAGGCGGGCAGTCCCGCCCCCGCAAAATAACCCAGGAGGTACCCTTTTTAAGGATCAGGGCGTGGCGCGGCCGGTTGCGGCGGCAGCGCCAACCGGAAACATTTTGGCCTGAGGGAGCGATCATATGTACCAGTACACAAAAAAAGGCCCTAAGCGTGGTGTGGCGCTTTACAGCTACTCCGCCGAATTCGGGCTGTCCAAAACCCTGGAAGACTGTTTCGAAGACGTGCATGATATGGGCGCCCATGGCATAGAAATACTGGCCAATACCCATATCGAAAACTATCCCTATCCCACCGAAGAATGGGTGGAAAACTGGTGGCGGCTCTGCGATAAGTACGATATTGTGCCGGTAGAGTACGGCCACTGGATCGACAGCCACGTGCTGGGCAGCCGGGAGCTGTCCACCGAAGAGTCGGTAGAAATGCTAAAGCGGGATTTACGGTTGGCCCACCGGCTGGGGTTCACCGTGCTGCGCACCAAAATGCCGGTGATCAACGGCGACCTGGAGCCGGTAGAAAACTGGCGGGAGATCATCCGGGGCGCCCTGCCCCTGGCGGAAAAACTGGGGCTGGTAATGTGCCCGGAGATCCACACCCCCTCCAATCTTAAGGGGAAAATGGTGCAGGACTACGTGGCCTTTATCCGGGAAACCGGCACCCGGCATTTCGGCCTGAACATCGACTTCTCGGTGTTCCGCAACAAGTTTGCCGAGGGTGAGTGGCGTAGCCCCCAGTTCCAGCCCAACGAGCCCGCGGATATGGTGCCCCTGCTGCCCTACATCTACTGCTGCCACGCCAAGTTTATCCATATGAGCGACGATTTCCAGGAAACCACCATCCCCTACCCGGAGATCATCCGGCTGCTCCAGGCGCACGGTTGGGACGGCTATCTTCTAAGCGAGTACGAAGGTGCGGACAAGTACGACCCCGGTTATCAGGTGGGCCAAACCCTGCGCAAGCAGCATATCCAACTAAAAAACCTGTTGGGCGATTAGGGCTTGTTTGAAAAATCGAAAACGCCGTCTTTTTACCCAGAAGCAGCCATCTCCTGCGTCGAAAATCCTCGTAATACGCAAGTATTCCTTGCGGTTTTCTCCTTGAAGCTGACCGCTTCTGGTCAAAAAACCGTCATTTCCTCTATTTTCAAACAAGCCCTAAGGAGGGAAAAGCAATGGAAAGAGAAGTCATCCAATCAGTGGGTTTCCGCAACCTGGTAGAAAACGGGGAAATTATCGGTTTCCAGTTGAAGATCCGCCTGCCCTACTACCGGGGCGTGTTCCTGTCCCAGTTGCGGCCCGGCACCCTGGTGGTGGATGGGGAAAGCTTTGGCCGCGAGCAGGTGGTCTGGTGCCTCCGCGGGGAGGACTACACGGCCGCCGAAATGGCCCAGGATTTTAAAACCCACTGGAACCCCACGGAAACCGTGGCCCTTAAGGTGAAAAAGCCCGGCGGGCTCCGTCAGGGCTACCATGACCTGCGGTACGGTTTCTGTTTCACCTCCAGCTATATGCCCCCCGCCATGCAGGAGAAACTGGATCCGGATAAAGAAAGCTTTGTGTTCATGCCAGAGTTCGGCCACCACGTAAACGAACGGCGCCTCATCATCGTGTAGTTTCATCCCCGCTGTTGCCTCCTACAGTTTAGGGGTTTCACCCCTAAAAACCCCACCACTTTTGAAAAAGTGGACAAAACTTTTACGCTTTGCCATCTTTAAAGCAGGCGAGGGCACCTACGTCCGCAGCCCAACCAGCAGACAGAATAAAAAATTTATTCTTTTTTTATTATTGTCCTTTTGCGCATAAAAAATGAGTTAAAGACCCGCGCGAAGCGCCCTTCAAAGTTTTTGGGGATCCTTAAGGGGCTTTTTTCAAAAAGCCCCTTAAGCAGGGTTTGGGGCAGCGCCCCAAAAAGCGTTGCTGGAGTGCCACAGCGATCCAAAGACCCGCGCGCAGCGCCCGCAAAAGTTTTTGGGGATTCTTAAGGGGCTTTTTTCAAAAGCCCCTTAAGCGGGGTTTGGGGCAGCGCCCCAAAAAGCGTTGCTGGAGTGCCACAGCGATCCAAAGACCCGCGCGAAACGCCCGCAAAAGTTTTTGGGGATTCTTAAGGGACTTTTTTCAAAAAGCCCCTTAAGCAGGGTTTGGGGCAGCGCCCCAACAAAAAGCGCCAAGCCCCCGGCAAGACCCCCTCAAGACCGGCCCATTACCGGGGCAAGAAGGCGGCAAGACCGGGGGAACATCCCCGCCATACCGGCCGATTAGTCACACATAACCGGGGCAAAAAAAGCACCCAGGAGGACTTTTTATTCCTCCTGGGAAATTTTATGCTAAAAATCGAAGGGCCAAGCCCTTTATAAACAGGCCCCCTATGCCTTCTTTCGCCCGATTTTCCGCTGCCCCTTGGCAGGCTGGGGGTACACCTTCACCTTGACCAAATAGTAAATACCGGCCAGCACAAAAGAGAGATAAACCGAGGCATTTGGGCGCCGCAGTACCCCCGATGTATTGACAATGTGTGCCAAACAGGTCAAAAACGCAATCCCCAGCGAGGCCGCCTCCACCGTGAAATACCGGCGGAAATCCTGCCACAGCGCGCGGAAAACCAGGTACACAAAATAACCAAAAAACACGGCCAAAGCCCCCAGCCCCGCGCCCCCACACAAGTAATAGATACCATGCAGGTCGTTTTCCACATCATATACGTTGTCCCCCACCAAAAAACGGGAGTAATCCAGGCCAAAAATCTGGGTACTGGCGGGCGAAGTATCCATCAAAGTCCGCGCAAACAGCAGCTTTCTATAGCGAACGTCATAGAATGTAAAGATATCATACGTATAATGAAACATCTCCATGGTCTTTTCCGCACCAAATATCTCTACAAAGTCCCGCTCATACTTTTCGTAAACCGGCGTCAAAGCGCCCACCAGCCACTGGTGCTCCGCCTCGCCCAGCGTCCCGGCGGCCTGCTTTTCCTTCAAAAGATCCACCCTGGCCTTATCCTCGCCCAGTATCTCGTAGATGGCGTCCTGCCGGCGATTTTGCGCACTGCCGTCGGCCCGCAAGTGGTGCCCCATGGTAGAGTAGGGGATTAGCAAGGTAAACACAACCGCTAGTGCAAACAGCACCCCAGCGGTTTTCCAGTGGGCGCGGCAGCCGGTCAGCAAAAGGGACACGCCCAGGCCCACAGTGGTGGCGTAGATGCCCAAATAGGTGAGCCTTGTCCCGAACAAGAAGAGCATACCCAGCCCTATGGCCAGGCTGGCCCAAAAGCAAGGCGTATTCCGGCGGGCCAACAGCCACCCGGAAACCAGCGGCGCCAGCATACTGAGGATGGCGCTCTGGCTGCTGGTGACGGCAAACCAGCCCAGTACCCCCAGGCCGTCAGAGTAAGTTTTGGGGTCCGTGCCGGTCAGCCGGCTGAGCAAGGCCACCAGAAAAACAAACCCCAGCGCAAGGGCCAGCCCGGCCTGTGCGCCGGCAAAAGCCCTGGGATTCTGCCGGAAAAAGGTGATAAAACACAGGGTCAGGACAGGCAATTGGGCGATCCGGACCAGGTTGATCAGGTCCGGCAAGGGGTCTTGATAGCCCCCCGGCGCCTGCAAGCAGGCAAATGCATGGCCGGCCCCCAGCACTACAAGGGCAGCGGCGCCCAATAGGTAGGCCCGCTTTTTTTCCGAAAGCCAAAAACCCGCCAGCAGGGAGATGCCCAACATACCAAACCGCAGGGCCAGTGTGGGCAGCGAGGAGAACCCCCATTCCTGAAACCAGTAGGAAACCACGTCCGCCACCGGCTGAAGGAACAGTAAAACAGCCATAAAATGCGGTAAATAAGCCACCACTTTGGTTTTCATAAGGCCGGCGCACCTCCTTGCCCTTTGCTGTCTGCCGGGCACAGCCACTTGCAGGCAGGCGGTTGTGGTACCAGCAATTTTTCGTATAACAAGGCGGCAACCAGCCCGGTGCAGGGCGGTACCAGAATATGGCCGATCAGCATAGAGGCGGTAAACAGCACGCACACAGCATATAGTAGGCTGCAAGTGCGCAAATCCTGTATATTGTGCCTGAATAGCCGAAAAAAACGTACGATCAAATAAACGGAGGCCCCCAAAAAGGGGATATAATACAGCGCAAAACCAATCACGCCGTGACGCAGCCATAGGGCCGGGCCCTCCATCTCGATCATGTGCTCAATATCCTTTTCATAGGCGTCCAGGTTCACATACCCCAGCCCCAACAGGCGCCTGCCCGTATGGGCCCCCATATACTCCTGCAAAATAGGGGCCAGCATGGTCAGGCGTTTGCTGAGCAGCCAGTCCGCGCGTTTAAGCAGCCGGTGGGTGTCCATCTGCTGCCGCAGCCAGGTGCCCTCGGCGGCCATTTCATATTCCGCATAGGCTTTGGCCCGATCCTTCTCCACCACACCGGGAATCTCCAGGCTGGCCCGTAGCGCGTCGGGGTCATCGCCGGACATGGGGGTGTAAATATCCGTGATGTAGTGGTTCAGCGGGGAAACGGGATAGATAGCCACAAGCCCGGCGCAGCACACCAACAGCACCGCTACGCACCGGAGAACCAGCTTTTCACGGCGCCGCAAATAGCGCACCACCATCCAGGCCAGGGCCAGAAGGATGTATAGGAAAACCCCCAGATACAGCAGCTTGGTGCCGATAAACGCCGCACTGAAAACCAGGGAAAGCAGGGCCAGGGCCGCCCCGGCCAACACCCAGGGGCGGCTTTTCATGGCCACATGGGTCAGGCACAGGTAGACCAGCAGGGGCGCGGTCAGCAAGATCATAGCGCTAACGTCATTGGCGGAGAAAAACCAGCCGCAGTACCCGTAGCCGGCATTATAGGAAATATAGCTGGTATTGGTCAAAAAAGCCAGCAAAACCACCACACAGTACCCGGCGCCGGCAACCGCCAAAGCCCAGTCGGGCAGCACAAAGCGCTCTTTTTGGTACAGTGCGTAGAGAAAGGCCGCCATATACGGGAAATAAAAGGTTTTGACAGACTCCAAGCCGTTGCGAACCAGTACCGGCAGCCCGCCTTCAGAAAAATTCAGGGCAGAAAAGGCTATAAGGTAAAGCGTAAGCACCCCCAGCCAAAGCAACAGGGGCCTGCGCCCGGGAAAAGGTCCGCAAAACAGGATATAAAGGCAGGCCCCTGCCAAAAACAGCGTGCGCAGTATATTGCCCGCCGTGAAAAGCATTTGCGCCTGCACGCCGAAATAAGTGAGCATATCAATAAAAGGGTGCAATACCACATATAGGGTAAGGAAATGGGCTGCACCCCATCGGTTCTGCTTGCATAAAATTGAAGATGCCATAGAGGAGGCTCCCTATAGGAATTTATAATAGTTGAACCGGCAATTTTTTGACCAAACTATGGGCAGGAATGCGATCGGTTGCTTGATACTTATATTATATAATAATACCACATATAATGGAAAATGTCAAGTCCCCTGCCGGCTGTAAGCCGTGTCCGGCGGTTCTTTTCGACCCAAAAGCCAATGAACATAACCCGCCTGTAGGGGGACAGGCGGGCTTTTTATGCAGTTTAGTGGGTGGCAGACCCTGCCACCCACTTTGGCAAATTTCTTTGCTAAATTGCCCACTTTCCTTGGGTTTTGCTGTATTATTAAAAATATTACGGCTTAATCTGCCAAAATATGACAAAAAGCCATTTGGAAAGGAGCAAAAAAGTGAAAACCTATGGATACATCCGCGTTTCCAGTACCGACCAAAATGAGGACAGGCAGCGGGTTGCGCTTGCAGCCCAGGGCATACCGCCAGGCAATATCTTCATGGACAAGCAGTCCGGCAAAGATTTTGAGCGGCCACAGTACAAGCAGATGTTGAAAAAGTTCCGGGAGGGAGATATCCTCTACATACTGAGTATTGACCGCCTGGGGCGTAACTATAGGGAAATACAGGAGCAGTGGCGCGTCATTACCAAGGAAAAGAACGCCGATATTTGCGTTCTTGATATGCCATTGTTGAATACGCGAACCGATAAAGACCTGATCGGCACCTTTATTGCTGACATTGTATTACAACTGCTCTCTTTTGTGGCAGAGAATGAACGGACAAATATCCGCAAACGGCAGGAACAGGGCATTGCCGCGGCAAAGGCCAGGGGGGTGAAGTTCGGTAGGCCGGAAAAGCCATTGCCCGCGGATTTTCCCGAAATTGTGCGGCGCTGGGAGAAAAAAGAGCTTGGCATTGGGGATGTATTGGAGCTGTGCGATATAAGCGATTCCACCTTTTACAGGCGGCTGCGGCAGTTCCGCAAGGGGGACAGCACCAGGGCCGGTGCCCCCTTCCTGCGCCCTTAGACGGGTAAACACAGCCTATAATTTGCCTTGCCTATCTGTGCTTTGTGTGGGCAATGCCAGCGAATTATCAATATAATTGTGCACTGTGCACGAAATGAAGGCAACGGGACAGGGCGGCTATCTTCCCAACTGGGCTAAACAAAATGCGCAAACGTGATTACCGAACCAATCAATCTTCCCACTTTACCCGCTCGGTCAGCGAGGCTTTGATCACGATCCGATAGGCAAATTCTGCCGCCACGCTCCCGGCAGCAAACAAAAGGAGCAGTATGCCCACTGCCGGCATGGAAACCGCATGGGCTTGCACGCCGAACGCCTGCGCCAGCAGCGTATAAGAGAGAGCAGACCCAACCGCAAACGCCCCCAGGCCAAACAGCCCGCCCACGCTGTTTTCATACAGCAGCATCCGGCGAAGTTGCGCATGGGTCATGCCTACTGCCTCCAGCAGGGCGAACTCCCGCCGCCGTAGAATCGTGGAGGTGATGGCGCTGTTGACCATGTTCATCAGCCCAATCAGGAAAATAATGCCGCACAGGCCGTACCCGGTGAGTTGGATCGCCGCAAGCCGCTCCTGTAATTCCTCGAAATCCAGGAGTTTGCCGCCCAAAAGATAGTCGAATCTTGTGTCGCCGGAGCCCACGCCGCGCCCCTCAATCAGGGCTTGCGCCTCTTCTAGGAGCGCGTCCGACCTGCCCTCTTTTGCGTTCACAAGCACCTTGAACACCGGCGCGTCCGGGAACTCCTTCTCAAAGACGCTTTCGGGCAGCAGGAAAAACACTTCCTCCACGCCGGCGTTATTCGCCGTGGGGCTCCCGCAAATCTCCGCCAGAGCTGTCCAGAGGCCATAGGACAGCTCCACGGGGATGACTTCATATTCTCTTTTTAAGCTTTCTGAGGAAAGTACCTCCCCGGCGGAAAACTGTATATCCGGGAGAATCTGCAGCTCGTTTTTCGTGAAAACGCACAGCACGTGTTTGCCGTCGTACAGTTCCTCTCCGTCATAGTGAAAAGGCTTGAGCATATCATCCCGGTAGACGACAATATCCCGGCAGAGCTGGTCGGGGATGGAGAGAACGGCGGTTTTTATCCTGCCGATGTCAAGAATACCCTGGTACTTCTCACGCTCCCACTCATATTCTGTTTTTTGTGCCAGAAACGAGCGAAGGCTCTCTTCCAGACCGGGAGAAATATCTGCCTCTACCTGGCCAAAGCGCAGAAACTGCATTTCCTCCACGGTATCGGACGCGGCAAGTTTCTCAATCATATCCGGCTCCACCGCAATGAAACTTGAGATTTGCGTAAGCGCATCGGGGATAAGGCCCGTGCGGTCCCCATCCCCCAGCCCCAGTTCCACGTCGAACATCCCGACCCTTTCCACGTTCACAATTATATCTGTGAACCCGCCCACCATCACAAAGAGCAGCACAGACACCATCGCCGAAAGGGAAGTCACCAGCATCCGGCCACGACTGCGGCGCAGCCCGGCTATGGCGAGCGTGAGGGGGGAGGTAGGGGCCTCCCGTTGCTTTTCCTTTTTGGGAGTTTTGCTCTCCGGCTCAGCCGAAACCGACTGGATGGGCGTCATTTTCTTGATGCGTGCCAGGGGCCGCAGCGCCGAGAAGAACAGGGTAAACAGCGTCAGTCCCCCGCTGAGCAGGGCAATAATCGGGTTGAACCGGTAGGGCAGCACCTCCCCGCTCATGCTCATAAATATAGGGGAGAGGAGCCGGAACCCAATAAAATACCCCGCCACCAGACCCACCGGCAGCGCCCCGCAGGCAATGAGCCCGGTTTGCGTGAGGGTGAGCTTTTTCATCTGCCTATGGGTCATGCCGATAACTTTCAATAGTCCAAACGACCGCAAATCCTGGGTCAGCGCGATGGAATAGATGTTATAAATGAGCAGGAAAGCCGCAAAGAACAGCACCCCGATCACCAAGAGCATCAGCAGGACGTTGACTGGCTGGAGGAGGTTGCCCAAATCCGCCCCCACATAGGCCTGGTTGATTTGTGTGCGCTGCTCCTCCCCCGGAAGTTCCCATTGGGAAAGCCGCTCTGTTACCGCCTCCAGCCGCTGTTCTATTCCGAAACTGCTGTGAAAGTTCACCATCACACTCAGTTCCAATTCCTCCGCCACGTGCTCTCCATACAGCGCCACCGCCGGGGGCGGCCTATCCGCGTCGCTGCGATAGAAACCGGAGACCGTGTAGATTCTCTCCCTTACCATCGGCTCCGCATTCCCCGTGCCCAGAATGAAAAGCCGGACCGGATCGCCAATGGAATGGGTGGGGAACGCCTCCCGGTAGAGCATAATTTCGTCCACCCCTTGGGGGAACCGGCCCTCGGTCCGTGTTATGAACAGGTGCGGGAGAACTTTCTCCCTATCCACAAAAGCCATGCCAAACCCTTGCTCTACGCTGCTCGCCTCTGCCGGTTCCTCCCAATGCACAGGGGCAAAGGCTGCCAGAAATGTTTCCGAAACCTCAGGGGCGCTTTGAATTTCCTCCCGCAAGGTTTCCCCGGAGATAGAATATCCGGTATCAACAATTAACGCGTGAAAATCGGAGGTAAACGCCAACATTTTGGAAAGCTGGATGGAAGCCAAAGTGCAGTAGGCAAAGCTGATCACCGTCATGTACAGCACCGTGGTGAGCACCACCGCCACGGCCACAAACGCCGTGCGCAGCCGGTGGGACTGAATCTGCAAGCGTGCAAGCCGGAAAATCATCCCGCCACCTCCCCACTGTCGGACACGATGCGTCCGTCCTCGATGCGGATGCGCCGGGAAGTCATCTGCGCCAACTCCTCGTTGTGGGTGATCATCAAAATCGTCTGGGATAATTCCCGGTTCAGCTTTTCCAGAAGGAGCATGACCTCCAGGCTGGTCTTGCTGTCCAGGTTCCCGGTTGGCTCGTCCGCCAGGATGATATGGGGCTTTGTGGCCAGTGCCCGGGCAATGGCTACCCGCTGCTGCTGGCCGCCGGAAAGCTGGGCGGGCATGGAATAGCGCTTTTCGTAAATGCCCAGGGTAGAGAGCAGTTGCCCCATTTCCTCCTTGTCGGCTTTCAGCTTGTCCAGCCCCAGGGGCAGGGCGATGTTCTCCCAGACGTTCAGACCGGGAATCAGGTTGTAGCTTTGGAACACGAACCCGATGTAGCGCCGCCGGAACACGGTGAGGGGGTCGGGGGCGAGGGAATCCAGGCTTGTGCCGTCAATGGCCACTGTCCCGCTGCTGGGCTTGTCGATACCCCCAAGCAGGTGTAAAAGGGTGCTTTTGCCGCTGCCGCTGGAACCTACCACGGAAACAAACGCGCCCCGCTCCACAGACAGGTTTACCCTGTCCAGCGCCCGCAGTGCGTTTTCTCCGTTTCCGTAAATCTTTGTCAGTTGATTCGTTTGTATGAGCATGATTTGCGCTCCTCCTTTCTGATGCCAAAATTATAACAGACGAATCTTTCCCTGCGGCAACAAAATCTTTCACTTTTGAAAGGATCATGCTTTTTTATCCTGCTGGCGGGGTTCTGCCGGCAGGAAGATACTGAACCGGCAGCCACCACGGTCCCGGTTCTGGCAGACAACCCGCCCATCCTGCGCCTGGACGATCATCCGGCAGAGGGTAAGGCCGATGCCCACGCCGGAAACCTGCCGGGCGGTTTTGCCGCGGTAAAACCGTTTCCAAATCTCCGGCAACTCCTCCTCCGGGATGCCGGGGCCCTCATCCAGGATATCCAGCCGGATATAGCTGTCATACCGCTGGGCAGCGACCGTGATTTCCGAGTTTTCCGGCGCATATTTCACGGCGTTATCCAGAATCGCCCCCAGCGCCTCCGCAGTCCAGCGCAGGTCAAACAGCGCGGCCAAGCCCTGGGGGATTTCTGCCGAAAGGGTCAGGTTTTTCCTTGCGGCCTCAGGCACAACAGCAGACAGGGCCTGGGCCGTCAACTTCTCTAACGGCTCCTTGGCAGGGTGTACGTTTTCCGCAATCAGCCCGCCCTCGCACCGGGAGAGTTTGACCAAGGCATCCAAAAGAAACCGCAGTTTTCTCGTCTGTTCCCCAATCGCCGCTGATTCGGGGGAGGCTGGCAGCAGTTCGGCGTACATGGCGGCAGCGGTCAGCGGCGTTTTGCATTGGTGGGCGATGTCGGAAACCAGCGCGGAAAGATTGCGGTAACTCTCTGTAACCCGCCGGTCCCGGCATTCCTCCTCGCTGCGTTTCAGCTTAAGCTGCCGTGCCAGTGGCGCAATTTCCCGTTCCTCCACCGCAAAATCGTCTTTGCCTTCCAGGGCTTTTTGTACGTCGTCCAGGAGCCTTTGCCTTTGTTTCTTCTCATACAGCGCAAAGCCCAAAGCGGCAAAACCCATAAGTGCTAAATAGCAGGCGGCCGGCCAGATGCTGCCCACAAAAAGGCTGTTTGCAAAGCAGAACACCAGGGTCAGGATGAGCCAAGCCAGGATAAAAAACAGTATCATGCCCGGTCACCTACCCACATATACCCAAGCCCGTAAATGGTGCTGATACTTTTCTCCCCCAGCCGCCCGCGCAACCGGCTGACCGTTACAGACAGCGCGTTTTCGTTCAGTTCCTCGCCGCCCTCCCAAAGGGCGTCTGTCAGCGCTGCCCGGGAAAGCACTTTGCCTGCGTTTTTCACCAGCACCGCCAGCAGTTTATATTCGGTAGCGCCCAGATGCACCCTTGTACCGTCTACCAAAAAATCCAACGCCCCAAAATCAAACCGGTACCGCCGGTCTACATATAAATCCCTTTGCTTTTCCGTGCGCTCCAGCAGGGCGGCAATGCGTTCCCGGAGCACCATCAGGGAAAAGGGCTTTTTCACATAGTCGCAGGCCCCGGCACGAAACGCCGCCACTTCGTCCATCTCGGCGTCCCGTACGGTAAGGAAGATCACAGGCAGCGCCGTTTTATTCATAAGGTCCCGGCAGAAATCAATGCCGTTTCCGTCTGGAAGATTGCAGTCGAGAAGTAATAAATCGAACCCCTCCGTTTCCAAGCGCCGCCCGGCAGACGCCAAATCTTCTGCGCCCACCGCAATCCATGCGTCAGAAGAAAGTGACCGGCACAGGCCTGTACGGATGGCTTCGTCGTCCTCAACGATCAAGATTTTTTTCATGTGTGTGACCTCCTTGCTCTGTGACGTCGTTTCGTATGGGCTGAAAGTTCTCTATGTTGTGCCCGTAGGCTTTTGCTGCCTTTGAGGTGCTGCTCCCGACCTAGATGGTTTCTATGGGGGTGCAAATGGATGGTTTCATTATACCCCAGCCTTTGGGATTTCGCAATCGTTTCCATGGGCCCTGGCCGATTTTAAGCGCTTGCTTGCAGGACGGAACGAGCATGGGGGCGCTGTGTAAAACGACAGTGGATGAAGGAAACCCAACTTGCTCTTAAGCGGACACCTGGCAGGGCAGCGCATGAAAAGGGGACAAACGATGAAACATTGCGTTGCCGGTCACCTACACACCGAACCTCCTGTCCGCCGATTGACGGCCTTTGGATTTGATGCTATACTGTTTTCCAGCAGAAACGAAAACAAGGAGGGCCCCTATGCCCCACATCCTCATCATTGAAGACGACACCGACATCAACAACGCCACAGCCCGATACCTGCGGCGGCATGGCTGCCAGTGTACCCAGGCATTTTCCGGTACCGAAGGCCGTATGCTCTGGAAAAGTTCCGGCTGTGACCTGCTGCTAATAGACTTGATGCTGCCGGGGCTCTCCGGCAGCGAGTTGATTGACGGGATTCGCCGGGAAAGCCGGGTGCCGGTGATCGTCCTGTCAGCCCGTTCCGGACTCTCCGACAAGGTGGAACTGTTGGGGCTGGGAGCAGATGACTATATGACCAAGCCCTATCAACTGGAAGAACTTTGGGCCAGGATACAGGTTCAGTTGCGCCACGCCAGCACGGCGCTGGAGGACGAGGTGCTGTACTTCCGGGACTGGCAGTTGAATATCGGCGAAATGGCCCTGATAGCGGGGGGCCTGCCTGTGGAGCTGACCCCCCATGAGTTTAAGATCGTGGAACTTATGGTGCGCCGCCCGAAGAAAGTGTTTACGAAACAACTGATTTATGAAACGGTCTGGCAGGAAGAAAACGCGATTGAAGATAAGACCATCAACGTGCACATCAGCAATATCCGTGCAAAACTTCGCCCCAGCGGTACGGAAAGCTACATCCAGACTGTGTGGGGGATCGGTTTCAAGCTGAGCTGAACTGGGCTGAACTTTATACTTTCTTTACCTTTTCTTGGCGATGTTTGGACATTTGGCCGCTATACTATGCCTTGTAAACCAGACAAAGGAGGACATTGGAATGGCAGTTGTACAGACAATGGGCCTGTCAAAGCGTTACAAGGACAAGTGGGCTGTAGACCACTTGGAACTGCGGGTAGAGCAGGGGGATATCTACGGTTTTATCGGGCAGAATGGCGCCGGGAAGTCAACTACGCTCAAGCTGTTATGTGGCCTGGCAAGCCCCACGCAGGGCGAGATAACCATCTTCGACAGGCCCCTGCGGGATACAGTAGCACACCGGCGTATAGGGGTGCTGGTCGAGCAGCCGGGGTTGTATCAGGATCTAAGCGGCCGGGAAAACCTGTACCTTTATGCCACGCTTTTGGGATTGGCTGACCCTAAGCGGCAGGTGGATGAAACATTAAAGACAGTGGGCCTTATCCCTCATGAAAAGAAACCGGTGAAACAGTATTCTATGGGGATGAAACAGAGGCTGGGCGTTGGGCTTGCCCTGTTGGGCAGCCCGGACCTCCTGCTGCTGGACGAACCCATCAATGGCCTGGACCCGGAAGGGATCCGGGAGATGCGGGAACTTTTACAGCGGCTTAACCGGGAGCGCGGCCTGACCATTCTGCTCAGCTCCCACATATTGGGCGAACTGAGCAAAATTGCCACCCGGTATGGTATTATCCGGCAGGGGAAAATGGTTGAGCAAATCAGCGCCCAGGAGCTGGAGCAGAAATGCACCGATTACCTGCATCTTCGCACAGGCCAGTCTAAAAAGGCTGCTGCCATTCTGGAACGGGAGTTCGCGTTGGGCCGTTGGGAAATGCGTCCTGAAGGGGAAATGCGCATATATGACGCGGTGGATGTGAAGTCTGTCGGCCAGGTGCTTACCCAGGCCGGTATCGCCGTGGAGGAGATGGGCAAGCACCAGCAAGACCTGGAAGGGTACTTTTTAGAGAAAATGGGAGGGGACGGTCATGCTTAACACATTGAAAATGGACAGCCGCAGGCTGTTCAAAAGCCGGAATTTTTATGTGATGTTGTCCATAACGGTGGCACTGGTCGTGTTTTTGTGCCTTATGCTGGCTGTTATAACCTCGCCAGAAGTTCTGGACGCTATGGAGCAGAGTGGCGCGGATGTGGAAACGGCAGATTATCAGATGGGGGCCCAGATCGCCAGTATGAGCCAGCTTGCATTTGCCCATGAGTGCTTATCCAGCGGATTCCTGCTCATATTGGCCGGTATGGGGATGACGTTCTTTGTGGGAAATGACTTTGCGGGTGGGTATATAAAAAACATATGCTTTGCAAGGCCGCACCGTTGGGAATACGTAGCCTCTAAGGCGCTGGTTGGCGGGATATACAGCGGTGTAATCACCATACTGGCAGTGTTTTTCTCCCTGATACTGCCGCCTGTGTTTGGGCTGCATCCGGCCGCTAGCGCAATAGGGGATGTGCTAAGCTACACCTTTTGGATCTGGCTGCCTACCTGGGCGTTTTCCCTGATGGCGCTGACTATGGTTCTGATCACGCGCAGCGTGTCCTTAGGCATCCCTATGTCAGTGGTGTGCGGTGGGGGGATCCCGGCGGTACTGCTGCGTGTGTTCACGGGGAAACTGGGCTGGCCCCCTATAGAGAAGTATTTTATCAGCTCTTTGGTCAGTAATTGTTGTGTTCCCCAGGCGGGGATGGAGAAGATTTGGATGATTCTGGCCAGTGTGGCTGGGTGGAGCGTGCTCTACATTGCCGGCAGCCTGTTGCTGACAAAAAAACGGGATATATAAGGGGGGGCTCTCTATGCTGCCGGCTTTACTCTTGGCGGTTCTTGCACTGGTGCTCGCACTGTTTCGGCTGTATGCATATCGCAGGCAATTTCTGGAAATGGCCCAGGTGTTGGAGAAAACCCCGGCAGAGAGCAACCTGAACCTGACAGTGCAAACCGGTGGCAAACCCGCCCGGCAATTATGCAGGGCCATGAATGGCAGGCTGGAAGAAAGCCGTAAACTCCGGCTGGAAACCATACGTAGAGAAGAGGCGTTAAAATACACTATGGCCTGTATCTCTCACGATATCCGTACGCCGCTGGCCGGGGCGATGGGCTATTTACAGTTGCTGGAAGAGGAGCCGGAGCGCCGGGTGGAGTATATGGAGATTATTGGAAAGCGGCTCAAAGAATTAGACGGGCTACTGGATGAACTGTTCCTCTATACCCGCCTGCAAAGTGGCCCCCTGCCGCTGGACTGCGGGATGGTGGCATTGCTCCCACCCCTGTATGATGCGTTGGCAGAATTTTATCCCAAGCTGGAAATAGCGCAGATTGAGCCGCAACTGCGGTTTGACAGGGAGGATATCACCGTTTACGCTGATAGGGACGCCCTGGGGCGGGTCTACAAAAATCTGATTTCCAATGCCATCCGGCATGGGGGAGGGGGGCTTACCGTATCTGCGACTGCCAGCGGCGTTTGCTTTGCCAACCCCATCGGAGCAGGCGAACGGCCCGATCCCACCCGCCTTTTTGACCGTCTATACCAAGGGGATCCAGCCCGCAACCATGGCGGAGCAGGTTTGGGATTGGCCATTGTCCGGGAACTGATGGAACAGATGGAGGGGGGCGTTTCCGCGCGGATTGAGGGTAACGAATTGCAGATCGAACTGTGTTTCCGAAACGAAACGGAGTAAAATGGCGGAAAGAGGTTATCACAAAAACACGCCGTTCCCGGCAGGTGCTCTACGGGGAACGGCGTGTTTTTATGATAGCTTTTTTGCCGATAAGATACCTTGCAGGGGCCGTGTGAATCTTGAAAAAGTTGCGAAAAGGGAGGCTATGATGCACATTAGCCAGCTTTCTCAACCGGTGCAACGGGCCCCAAGACGGGTAGATATGAAACGGAAGATCCTGTATTCCCGGCAGATACGGTTGGTAAATGGCGCGAACAACCGGGGGATATCCTCCTTTTTATGGGGGCAATCTGATCAATACAGGTATTCCCTCTTTAGGGGCAAAAGTTCGTTTAACCCCCTGGCCATGTATTCGTCCCAGGTTCTCCAGTCATGGTCGTAGCCCTCTGGGCAGAGGTAGGTTACCTGATAGCCTATCTCTTTGAGCCGGGCCGCGTCATCCTCTACCCGTTGGCGAATAAACTCTTTGCTCCCGCAAACCAGGATGAATTCCGTAAGTTCCCTGCCCTCCTCTTTGAATCTCCTGGCAGGGGGATACAGATCATAAGTAGAGCCGGGGAAACTCTCCGGGTTTCCAAAAGCTATTTGGTAAGAAGGCATATAGGTGCGGAAGTGGTCACTTTCCAGTTCTTCCACCAACGTGCTGGTCTGCAAGGTCATCCCGATTCCCCCTGAAATGTCCATGCAGGCGCGGAACAGATCCGAGCGAAGAATGGCTGTGCCTAAGGCTACGTTGGCCCCCATAGCATATCCCATAACGAAATTGTCCTCCCGCTTTGGTGAAGAGGGGAATAGGGTTTGCACAATGCAGGGCAGTTCCTCTGTCAGATAGGTAAAATACTTGCCCCCAGGGCAGTCCGTGCCAAAAAACTGGATGTCTGGGCAAACCAGCATGACCTTGTTTTCTTGCGCCACCCGTTCCAGGGCAGCGTAACGGGCGGATATGGAATTGTCTTCCCCGCCGCCATGGTATACATAAACCGTCTGAAACTTCATGCCCGGCCGGTAGGTGTATTGGAAGGGCCGGGTGATGGGATTCTGTCCCCGCTGTTCTGCTTCAGCAGGGTCGAAGAAACTCAGGCCGTCTGTGGGAAGTATGAAGGTGATGTTCACGTTCCTTCCCACACTTTGGCTTTTAAAATTGTACTGAAATAAGGACATAAAGAAACCTACTCCTTTTTAAGCCGGGATCCTGTTTGCCTTAGAAAGGGTTCCCGCCTGTTTCGGTGAGGCCAAAGAAATCCAATGCCTCCTGGATGGCCAAGTCCCAGAAACGCCATTCGTGGCGGTAGCCGTCCCGGAAAAACCAATGAGGTTCCAGGCCAATTTCACCGCAGTGTTTCTTGAATTCCAGCAAGCTGTTATAGATCATCGTGTCATCCCGGCCACAGGCGAACATCAGCCGGGGCAGCTTGCCGGTGGGGGCCAGCTTGTCGATGATAGCCCACACGTTTTCACAGGAATCCCGGAAAGCCTCCAGCCCTCCGGCATTGGCCAGCGTATTCTTCATGCGTGGGTTCTGTGAATTTAACATGGCGTTGGGGTTATCCGGCGACAGGAGGGAGAAATCCATAGGGGAAGCGGATAGCACGGCTGCCGCTGCAAATTTTTCGGGATGATTTACGGCATATTTAATTGTCCCCCGGCCGCCCATAGAAAGCCCGGCGATAAAGTTGTCCTCCCGCTTGTCGGATACGGGAAACCAGCCGTAAATAAGGGGCATCAACTCCTGGGTGAGATAGTCGTACATCTGGTAGCCCATCATAGTGCTGTCCCAGTTAGAATAGTTGGAGTTCAGGGCAGAGGGCATCACCACCACCAGGTTTTTCTCGGTTGCATACAGCTCAATGCTGGTTTTGCGCAGCCAGTCGGAATGATCGCCAAAGGTGCCGTGGAGCAGCCACAATACCTTGAACTTTTGCCCACTTCCAAAAAACTGAGCGGGAGTCAGTTCACGGGGCTTGTCGGGGAGGATGACGGAAATTTCGTGGTTGTTCTTTAAGTATTGGCTTTCAAAATTGTAGGTAAGGACGGACATAGGTGTTCTCCTTTCATTTGTGCTGGCTGGCAAGCCACTCCATAATCCCGTGTTCGCCGTTGTAGACGAGCATCCAGCAGGCGTGGTTCTGGCCGAACTTTTCTTCCAGGGAAATGCTGGGGGCGTTACCCAGGCCATAGGCGGCCAGTTCCTCCGGGGAGAAGATGGTAAGGTGGGCGTCCTGGTTACCGGCGTCCCGTAGCGCTAAAATCCCGTCCACAATGTATTTGTGGCGGTAGATGGTGTGGTCGACATAAGCAGCCGCTACCCAGATTTTTGTATCTGTCAGGCTGCGCAGGATGCCATAGGTTTCCGGGGTCATGGTGGGGCAGATGGGAACTGCGGCGGCGAATAGCCCGCTGCCTACCGATAGGGCCCGCAGAGTACCGCCCCCTCCCATGGACATACCGGTGACCAAAACCCGGTTACTGTCCACCTTGCCAGCGGCAACCAGCCCCCGGATGATATCGCATACAGCGGCCAGATATGCCCGGTGCCAGCCGGTATCTGGCTGGTTTATACTGCCAGAGAAAGACTGGGCCGCAGGAGATGAAGGCGGCTTGCCGGCTGGGGCCTGGGGAGCCATCACATACATATCGGGGTAAAGCTCTGCCAGCCTGAGGGCCCCAACGGTGCCTACCATCTGCGTGAAGTTGTCTGTGCCGCCTTCTCCACCTCCATGCAGGAACAGCATAAGGGGCCTGGGGCCGGCGGCATGGGCGGGGCTATACAGCCTGTAACGAACACCCTGTTCCTCTTTGGCGGCAAATAGTTCCAGATTTTCCACCTCTACCTGGGCTACTTCCTGCTTGGTAAGCCGAATGCCCTTAGCTGGCCCCGTCCCTTCCAGCAGAAAGTCACAGTTGTAGGAGAATTCTTCGGGGTAGAGCCGCAACCCTTCGGGGAGGCTTTCTACCCGCATAATGGCCTTTTCTTCCCGTTTCCCTCTTTGTTCCACCTGTAGGGTGAAGTTTTCCGGGGCAACGTTTTGGGGGCAACCCTTCAGTTGGAAGTAGTGGGGGGCCCAGCCAATGTTCGTCACCTTTGCGTAAACCTGTGCTTGCAATGTAAACCGCTCCTTTCTGTAAATCAAACTGTTTTCCTTAGGGCGTGTTCACATAAGCTGCGTATGCAGATTTTGGAGAAAATTTTTGTCAGATGCAATGCGAAAATTCGCAGACGTACTTGCGTATTTCAAGAATTTTCAACGCAAAAGATGGCAAAAATTTGCCCAAAAGACGGGTACGAACGCTTATGGGAACACGCCCTAGTATAGCACACACCAGAAGAAGATACAAAACATCCACAGCAGGGCGCCTTCCCTGCTGTGGAGTAAAAGGCATATCCCGGAGGGTTCAAATCCGCCGTTTGCTGCCAGCGTAAAAATCTGTCCGGGGAATCCAGTCCAGGAAAGCCTCTATTTGCTGGTCCCACAGCCGCCATTCGTGGACAAAGCCGGGGCAGGGCACCCAGGTGACATCGGCGCCCAGTTCTTTCATCTTTTCCTGAAGTTCCAAAGCGGCGGGGTATAGGCCATCTTTATCGCCGCAGGCAATGTACATTTTGGGGAATTGCCTTCCCTCGGCCTTTACCTTTTCTGCTAGCTTTATAGGTTTCCAGGAGTCCGGGTAGGGGATATCATTGCCCTCTGCGTCCTTACGGGGCGGCGGATTGCCTCCGATGGAGAGCGCCCCCATAGCCCGGTACTGTTCCGGGTTGGTAAAGCCGTGAACAAGAGTGCCATAGCCGCCCATTGAAAGCCCTGCAATGTAAGTGTGTTCCGGCTTACTTAAAGCGGGGAACATACCGCAGACAAAATCAGGCAGTTCTTTATGGAGGAACCGGAAGAAATTGTCCTTGAGCATCCCGTTGATGCCGGGCACATCCTGGTAGTTTTTATTCTCTGCGGAGAACATGACTACGATAATATTTCGCTCTTCCGCGTACATCTCAACATTGCTATAGCCGCTCCAGGTAGCGTGGTTATTCCCCATACCATGAAGTAAGTATAGCACCGGGTATTTGTGCGGAGGTTTGTGGCTAACAGGGGCACTGGGGCCGGCCTCCAGGGTAAAACCATCGGTCAGGGTGGGGGTGGGCACCACCACCGTTATGTCCACCGTGCGCTTTAAGGAATAGCTGATAAAATTACACGAAATTTTTCCCATTCAAAATGCTCCTTCCTAGTTATGCAAACAGACCGCAGGGCTTAAATCCGCCGCTTGCTGCCGGCATAAAAGTCTGTCCGGGGGATCCAGTTGAGGAAAGCCTCTACCTGCTCGTCCCACAACCGCCATTCGTGGATAAAGCCGGGGCGGGATACCCAGGTGACGTCGGCACCCAACTCCTTCATTTTTTTCTGGAGTTCCACGGCACTGTCATAAAGGTGGTCTTTATCGCCGCAGGCAATGTACATTTTGGGGAACTGCCGGCCTTCGGCCTTGATTTTTTCCGCCAGTTTCATAGGCTCCCAGCGGGCGTCACGGGGAATGGGCTTACCGTCCTCGTCGCTCTGGGGAGGAAGGGAACAGCCTACGGAGAACACACCCATAGCCTTATACTGCTCCGGGTTGGAAAAACCGTGGACCAACGTACCATAGCCGCCCATCGAAAGCCCCGCAATGTAAGTGTGCTCCGGTTCGCTTAAAGCAGGGAACATACCGCAGACAAAATCAGGCAGTTCCTTATGGAGGAACCGGAAGAAATTATCCTGGATAATGCCGCCACCGGGTACATCAATATAGCTTTTGTTTTCCGCAGAGAACATGACCACCATAATGTTCTGCTCCTCAGCGTACATCTCAATATTGGTGTAGCCGCTCCAGGTGGCGTGGTTATTCCCCATGCCGTGGAGCAAGTACAGCACCGGGTATTTGTGCTGGGGCTTGTGGCTAACAGGGGCGCCAGGGTCGGCCTCCAGGGTAAAACCATCGGTCAGGGTAGGGGTGGGTACCACCACGGTTACGTCTACGGTACGTTTTAGCGAATAGCTGATGAAATTACAGACAAACTTTCCCATAAAGAACCATCCTTTCGTTTTGGCCGCCCCACTTCAGGAGGGTTCCTACCGGGGCGGCTGCTTTTCCTATTCCATCATAGCACATTGGCAGGTAGGGGAGATATCAGAAAAGCGTAGGGTTTTATCAGAATCCAGACGTATTCTCTTGCCATTCCATGGGCAGGAGCAGGGTAACCAGGCCACCTTGCGAATTATTGGAAAACGAGAGGCGGAAGTTTTCCCCGTATAGAAATTGCAGCCGCTTGCTGATGTTGAAAATACCCAAATGACGGGTATTGCTTTTGCCTGGTTCTGGCTGAGAGGCTTTTTCCAGCATGGAAGGGGGGAAACCGGCCCCGGTATCCTGGACCAAAATTTGCAGCCATTCCTTTGCCTCTGCCTGGCATAGCCGTACCCGGATTTCGATGTGGATGTTTTTTGAGCCCCCATGCTTTAGGGCGTTTTCTACAAAGGTAAGCAGGGCGAGAGGGGGGATCTGCCATGCCTCCGGGGTACCGGTAATATCCTCCGTTAGCTGGGAGTCTACCCGGTGGCGGATGCGCTGGATATCCAAAAATTCCCGCACCATAGAGAGTTCCCGCTCCAAGGGGACAAGGCTGAGGCTTTCGGAAAACAGGTAACGCACATAGTTAGAGAGTTTAACGCAGAAAGACTGGATGCGCTTATACTCCTGCTTTTGTGCCATAGCGTGGATGAGAGAAAAGCAATTAACAAAAAAGTGGGGCTTAATCTGTAGCTGTAGGTATTCCATCTCCGTCTGGGCTAAAACCAGTTTTTCCTCGTACAGGTCAATACGCAGCTTTTCGATTTGTTGGGAAAGGCCATCGAAGGCCTCCAATGCATCGTTGAGTTCCCGGATACCACCCCGTTTTACCGACTGGCGGTGTTTAGAGTACTCATCCACATGGTGGATAAAATTTTCTAAGGGCTGCTGGATATATCTACGGTAATACCGGAGGGTATAGATGGTAACAACCAGAACAACCAGAAAGATAAATACCACAAAGCAGATCATCAGGGAGAAACTCCCCCAGTCCAGATAAGGCTCGTCGGTAATGACCAAAGAAACATGGGTATATTCTGGGGATATTTCAAACTGAACCGTATGGTCGGGGAACTCCTTCTTCGTTGCCTGAGAGGCGCTTAGGTAGAAAATGTCCCCTTGGGGGGAGAGGCTGTTGGCCTTGATGGGGAAAAACAGGGCGTCGCAGGAGACCCATGCTGCCAAGGTAATATTGTCTACACGATACACCTGATAGAGGTAAAGGCTTTCCCCCAGCGTTATGGTTTCCCAGGTGATGCCAGGAAGTTCCAGGGTGCCGCTGTGGATTTTCTCCTGGAAGAAAGCACGCATTGCCAGATTATCCGCATAGGGAAAGGTGTAGTTGAATCGGGAGAACATCAGTTCTTCTTGGGGAATGAAAAAAGAAAAGCTGTAAGCTGTATCCCAAATCGCATCATCGTACTCGAACTGGGAAATCAAGTTCCGGGCCGCGACATTGCGCTGGTTTACAGTTTTGGCAAAGCGCAACTCTTCTACATAGGGATCGTTCAGCAACAAATCCACCATATAGCTGTTCATCCGCGACAGTTCTGTACTTACTTGGGCTGTCTGGGTACTTATTGAGGCACACAGGGCCTCGTGCTCCCTTTCCTGCGTATCCCGGATGGTATACAAAATGAAAAAAATACCGCCCAGAGCCACAGGAAACAGAACAGCCAGCATGACCGCCAGTATTTTACGTAGGGAATAGGAAGTTTTTTTACTTTCCATGGAAGTATTCCTCCTCTCTTCCACCCACAGGGACTGTATGTTTGGGTGATTGTGAATTCTTTGCCCCAATTATATAATAGAAACGGTGCCCAGGTAAATGCTTTTTGGGGGAAAGTCCGAATAACAAAACTACTCCTCCGTTTTTTTGCTAGTTTTGTACCGTTTTTTTCGGTATGCTCTAAACAGGGAATATGACATCCCAGGGCCCTGGGAACATGGCACGTATTTTCTTTTTCTAAAATTCAAAGGAGGAAAACCATGAAAAAACTGATTGCATTCTGCCTGGCTCTCATGCTAGGCCTGTCCACACTGACTGGGTGCTCGAATGGGGAAAACAGCAGCGCCTCTTCTACAGGCGGTGCCTCAAGCGCAGGATCTTCCAGCACATCGGAAGAACCGTCCAGCGCCGCGACCCAAGAGGAGCCCTATGAAATTAACTTTGCGTATCTGGTGGCCTCTGTAGGCCCCAATATGGACAAAGTGCGTGCCGCAGTGAATGAACTGGCCGTGGAAGAACTGAACATGACCGTAAACCTTATCCCCATGACATTTAGTGAATTCCAATCCCAGTTGCCTATGAGATTGGCAGCCAGCGAGCCCATGGATTTGATGCCCCTGGGCATTGGCATGGGGGCGACGTACATTGCGTCGCAGTACATTGTGGATGTTAGCCCTTACTTGGATATGGTGCCCAATGTGAAACAGTATGTGGGCGGCCTGATGGAAGGCGGATATATTGGCGACTTCCTTACCGGCTTTCCCATTGTAAAAGAGGCCGGGTATCCCTTGGGATTGGCTGTACGAAAGGATATTTTTGAGGAGTTGAAATACTCGGTAGACGATTTCCATGTTACCACCGAGGATATGCGTTCCTTTGATCAGATTACCGAACTTTTTGCGGCTGTAAAAACAGCCCACCCGGAGATGACGGTTTTGGATGGCACCTGCATTATGGGCACGCAAGTTACTAGCTCGTTTGTAGACGGTCTAGGGGACGGTTTTGGTGTACTGGGTAATTACGGGCAGGAAACCACCGTTACCAATGTGTATGAATCGGACCTGTTCCGGGATTTCTGCGAAATTGGAAAGTCCTGGTATGACGCCGGGTACGCCTCCCAGGACATTGCCGTCAACACCGACTCTGGCGAAGTAAAAATGAAGGCGGGGAATACCTTCTCCATTATGCTGGCGTATAAGCCCAACACCATACAGGAGAAAATTGCCCAAACAGGTTACGAACTGGAGATTATCCCGTTGGGCAGCCGGATGGCATCCAACGCAGGCATCACCATCTATTCAGTGGCCAATGCCTCCAAAGACCCGAAAAAGGCAGTGGAGTTCTTTAACTGGTGTTATGGCAGCAGCGAATTTGCCGACCTGATCAACTGGGGCATTGAGGGCGAGGACTGGGTAGAACTGGAAGACGGTACGGCTGGCTATCCTGAGGGGATAGATGCCCACAATGTAGGCTATCACCAGGATATGGGCTGGATGTACCCCAATCAGTTTGCCGGGCACCTGTGGGAAGGGAACCCCGCGGATATCCTGGACAAGTACCAGGAGTTCAACAGCGGCGCCCAACAGTCCAAGGCAATGGGCTTTACCTTCGACTCTACTGATTTTGCCACAGAAACGGCCCAGCTTACCTCTGTGCGCGATAAGTATCTGAAGGATTTGTCCTTTGGTGTGGTAGAGGATATTGATGCCTCCCTAAAAGCCCTGAATGGTGAGTTGTACGTGGCTGGCTTAGAGAAAGTGATGGCCGCAAAGCAAGAACAGTTTGACGCCTGGTTAGCAGAGCAATAAAACCGCACTGCCGGCGGTCTTTTGAAAGGCCGCCGGTAAGTTTTTTATCAGAGGTGGAAATATGTGAAAAAGAAACTGCATCGGTTCCTCCCTTACTTGCCACTGTATCTGATGATGCTTCCCGGCATCGCCTATCTCATTATCAACAACTATATCCCAATGGCGGGTATTGTGGTAGCCTTTAAACAGTATAATGTAAACGACGGTATGTTCGGCAGCCCTTGGGCCGGGCTGGAAAACTTTAAGTTCTTATTTGGCACCAGCGACGCGTTTATTATTTTGCGCAATACGCTGCTTTATAACGTTGCGTTTATTATCGTCAACAATGTAATGGGCATCCTGCTGGCCATCATCCTTTCCGATGTGCTGAGCAAGCGGATGCGCTCCCTGTATCAAAGTTCCCTGCTGCTGCCCTTCCTTATCTCCATTGTGGTGGTAAGCTATATTGTGTTCGCCCTGCTCAGCCAGGAAAACGGTATGATGAACCATACCATCCTGCCCTTCCTGGGGAAGGAGCCTATTGCCTGGTACAGTACGCCAAGGTATTGGCCGGCTATCCTCATCCTTACAAACCTATGGAAGGGTGTGGGCTATGGCACTTTGATTTATGTAGCGGCGATTGCCGGCATCGACAATTCCCTGCTGGAAGCGGCCTCTTTGGACGGGGCCAGCAAATGGCAGCAGATTACCCGTATTATCCTGCCTTTCCTGATCCCCGCTACCGTTACCCTGCTCATCCTTAGCGTGGGAAAGATATTCTTTTCCGATTTTGGCCTGTTCTACCAGGTACCGCAAAACTCCGGTACCCTGTATGCGGTCACGCAGACGATTGACACCTATGTGTACCGGGCACTAATGTCCGCCGGCGGCATTGGGCGCTCTGCTGCGGCCAGTGTGTTCCAGTCTATCGTAGGGTTCCTGCTGGTGATGACCACAAACCTGATTGTACGCAAGGTCAGTGCAGAAAATGCGATCTTCTAAATAGGAGGAACCCTGATTATGATTCTCTCTAAAGGCCAAAAAGCCTACCAGGTTATCATCAATATCATACTGATCCTGGTAGCGCTGGTTATGATTTTGCCGTTGCTTTTATTATTTATGTCCTCTATTACAGAAGAGAATACGCTGATCGTCAACGGGTACTCCCTGTTTCCCGAAAGGTTCAGCCTATATGCTTACGAGTATATTGCCAGCAATTCTGCTACCCTGCTACGGGCCTACGGTATCTCCCTCTTTTCCACCGTTGTAGGGACTTCTGCCTGCCTGTTGCTCTCCACGCTAATGGCCTTCCCCTTGTCCCTCAAAAATTTGCCAGGCCACCGTTTCCTTAGTTTCTTTGTGTTTTTTACCATGCTCTTTTCCGGTGGGCTGGTTCCCTCATACATCATGTGGACGAGCTGGTTTGGCATTCGCGATACCCTGTGGGCATACATTTTGCCCAATTTTTTGCTAGGGGCCTTTAACATTATCCTGATCCGCACGTATATGAGTACCAGCATCCCCTATGAGATGTATGAGGCTGCAAAAATCGACGGCGCCAGCTACCCCAACATCTACCTGCGCATTGCCCTGCCTCTTTCCAAACCGATTTTGGTCACGGTAGGACTGTTTGCGGGCCTGGGCTATTGGAATGACTGGACCAATGCCCAGTATTACATTTCCGATGCCCGCCTACTCAGCGTCCAGGCTTTGCTTAACCGCATGGTCCAGGATATCCAAGCTTTGCTGGCCAACTCTACGGCAAATTCCGGCGCCTTGATGCAGACGCCCCAGGTGTCTATCCGTATGGCTATTGCCTTTGTGGCCATGCTCCCGATTTTGATCCTCTACCCATTCCTGCAAAAGTACTTTGCCGATGGTATTATGTTAGGAGCAGTAAAAGGATAATTTATAGCGCAAAGGATTTGCGGAACTGGCTGGGGCTCATTCCGGTTTTTTCGTGGAAGAAGTGGGAGAAGTAACTGTAGTTGTCATAGCCTACCATCTGGGCGATCTCACTTACAGGTAGCCCCGGTTTACAAAGGAGTTTTTTCGCTTCCATAATCCGTTGTTCCTGTAGGTAACTCCCCAGGGTTTGTCCTGTTTCTTTTTTGAACAGCCGGGCCAGGTAGTCAGGGTTTAGAAAAAACTGTTTGGCTACATTGGCCCGGTTGATGTCTTCGCTTAAATGTTCCTGTACATAGCTTTTTATGCGCCCCACCATGGTGCCGGCCTGGGAGGTAAAATGGATTTGTTCTTCCGTGCGCTGTAGCAGGTAATGCAGATAGGCCTTAAAGGCTTCGATAGAATCTAAGGACAAAGCAAGCAGTTGATCATAGCGCAGGTTGTCAAACAAGATGTGGGCGTTTATCCCTTTTCGTTCCAGTTCGGCAAAAGCCATCTGTTGGATATCAGCCCGAAAGGATTTTAGAAATTTCGCGCTGACTGTATTTTCTTTTTTACAGCGCTCCAGTAAAGCAGAAACCTCAGGGTAAAGTTCGGTAATTTTCCCTGCCATAAACCGCTGGGCCCATCCTGCAATTAAGGTTGGGCTATAGCTGTTTTTGGGTGGGGTGTATCCGATTACATCCAGTAGTGGGGTTTTCCGCAAAACGTCCTGGGAAGCAACCTGTACAATCTCCCTGTAGGACTCCTGGGCTTTTTCCAGGGGGATATGCTCTAAATAGTAGGCGTTTACGGAAACATCGAATAATTCTTCCGTTTGGCGAAGAAGGGTGGAAAGCAACGCTTGTCTACGGGATCCGGCTGCCGCTGTTTCGTCCAGGACCATAACCCAATTCCCGCTTATGGATAGCATGGTTTCCAATAGGTTATCCGCACCGTCAAACACTTCTTCCGCCACGTTGCGGAAACCGTAAACTTTCCATTTTTCCAGTTCCTGTATTTTTTTGTCCCGCACATGGATATAACAAAGCGTAAAAGTTGCATGGTCGCCGTAGGTAATCCCGTTTTCTGTGCCCTTGCGTACAATTTCTGCCAAAGGCATAGTGGCAGTGAATATGTTCCTCCAAAATGACCGCTTGTTTTCAGCCTGACCCTGTAACCAATATTCGCCCATCTGCTGGTAGGCGGAGGCATGGTGGGTTTTCTGTACCTCCAACACAGCGGCGGCCAAATGCTCCTGCAAGTCCTCATAGGCTATGGGCTTTAGGTAGTAGTCAAAGCAATGGAGTTCCACAGCCTTTTTCGCGTAATCAAAATTGGCAAAATTGGTACAAAACACGGTAACTATCTGCTGGTTCTGGCGGGAAAGCCAAGTTAAAAAGTCTAGCCCGCTTTCTCCGGGCATTTCAATATCAGTCAGCAGAATGTCCACCGGGTGCTGGCTCAGGATTATCCGGGCTTCCTGGGCGCTGAAAGCAGTATAAACTTTTGTAATACCCAAGGTTTCAAAGTCGATACCCGCCAACATCCCCTCAATGATATCATGTTCATCGTCTACTAATAGGATGGTCATTGCGCTTTCCCCTCTCCATTATTCCAAGTAACACCGTACAATCTTCGAAAAAGCTTAGATGTGGGTGCAAGGGACTTTCCTGCTTGTCCATGCCGGTAATTGCCAGTCCGTTTGTTTGATGTTGCCTCTACATTATAGCACTTTTTGTTCGTGATTGCACCTTCTTTTTGCGGGGCGTATATGCGGTGCTACATGAAACCTTCGGTTTCGGTAAAACGCGTTTCCCCGGAGAATCCCCCGTTGCATTTGACAACATCCATCATACGCCTGGCGTTCTTAATTTCATAACGAAAAAAAGAAGTAAAAAAGCAACCCCATTTTTTGAATACTGTGTGGATAGATAAATTCATCTATCTTTTTTTTGTGATATGTGTTATACTAAAAAACATCCATATCTTGTAGTGCCAAGAAAAGCAAAGGCGTATAGCGAGATATTGAAAACCTGCAACGGTTTTGGGGTTTGTAGAAATCTGGTAAGGCAGCGGCAGCGAGGAACAGAAAGAGTAACCGCTTTGGCCTTGCTTGCTGTGGGTAGTTTATACCGTAAAGGATGCAAAGAAATATTGCCGATCCAGAGCAACCATCATGAAAAGAGATCACTTTATGCCAAGGAGGAATTCCACTTGAAAAAGACCATTCGGGACGTCGCTGCGGTAGCCGGCGTTTCACCGGCTACCGTATCCCGCGTGTTAAATAAGAGCGGATATGTCAGCGAGCAGACCTATAACAGTGTCATGCAGGCCGTTAAAAAGCTGGACTATTCTCCCAGTGCGCTTGCCGTCAGCTTATCCAAACGCCAGTCAAATATCATCGGCGTAATCGTCCCTGACATTTACGAGGACTTTTTCAGCAAGATGGTTTACGAAATTGAGAAGATGACGGGGAACCACGGGTATCGCGTGCTGCTATGCAATTCTGATTACAATGTGGAAAAAGAACAGGCAGCGATTGAGGATCTGATGTCCTATAAAGTAGCAGGCCTGATTATTGTGCCTACCTCCACGGAAGGCCGCGACAATGCGCGGATCCTAAACCATATCATGGAAAATGGCACGCCGGTCATCTGTATAGATAACGAATTGCCCGGCTTTTTGGGTGATGGCATATACATTGACAATACCCCTGGCGTTAAGGAGCTTGTTCAAACACTTGCGCAGGGGAGGTATAAAAGAATAGCTGTACTGATCCAGGACTACAGAGGGTTCCGTACGGAATTGGCCTTGTTAGGGACAAAAAGCAGGCTACAGGTGATCAAAGAGGAGCTTTCCAAGTACCAGCTCGATTTGGCTGAGGAACGCGTCTTGCGCATTCCCGCTGTAGGCAGTTGCCGGCCGCTCTTGCAGAAATTGTTCTTAGACAAAACAGAGAGCCCGGATGTGATCATTTCACTGTCCAGTTTGACTACAGTTTCGGCCGTGTGTGCCCTTTTGGCCTGCGGTGTTAAAATACCGGACGATATCATGGTGGCCGGGTTCGATGACCTTCACGTTTTGGACGTTTTCGGTTACGGGATGAAGACCACCCCCAAGGCGGCAGATCTGGGAGTGGTAGCGTTTCAGGCACTTTTCAACCGGCTAAATCCTATTCAAAAAGATGTTCCCTGCCAGCGCATTGTACTGCCGGCCTCGATGAAGATCATCCAGCCACTGTAAATCTAGGAGGCAAGAGAGCGTACGGTACGCCATATTCGTAGCACATCGCTTTATCAAGTGTGATAATGGATGTTTTTTTGCATTTTGTAAAACCGTTTTTACTAAAAGCGAAATTCCTTTCAAAATCAGAAGGGAATACAAAGCGTTTTTCGCTATATTATGCCCAAACACACCAATGCTCTTGAAGATATAAAAACATTTTCAGAATGTATTGACAAATATATTGAAAGGTGGTATTATGAAACCGGTTTTACAAACCAAAATAAAAAGAACAAACTTACAAAGGAGTGGTCGATCCATGAAACTGAAGAAAACCATGTCCGTTCTATTGGTTCTACTGATGCTTGTGATTTGTTTTTCTGCCTGTACAGCAGGAGGAAACAGTGAGGGTCAAAAAAGCGGCACGGACTCTTCCAGTAGCGGAAACGCAGTAAGCGAAAGCTCTGCCGGACAGCCTGAGGAGGCGGGGGATCCGGGAGAGAAAGTCACCATCGAATATTATACATGGGGCGATGAAGAGGGGTACCTTGCGCCTATTGTCGACGCTTTTAACGCCCAGAGTGAGCACACAATCGTCCATGCAAATTACGTCCCTACCGGCAGTGACCCGGATGCATACGTCAACAGGGTAACGGCGCTCCTGGCCGGTGGCGGTGAGATGGACGTATTCGGGTCTAGTACGGTAAAGGTGATGATTGCTTACCGTGACGGCGGCAGTATAGCCGACCTGACAGACGCCATCAAGGCTGCGGGCATCGACCTGGATGGTTACGGGGAAGATTTTGCCAGCACCTTAGCGGACGGTAAATGCTACGCACTTCCATACCGTTTCTCTTCTTTTGCTCTGTTCTATAACAAGCTGATTTTTGATGCGGAAAAAATCCCCTACCCGGAAAAAATGACTTGGGACGAATACGCGGAACTGGCGAAGAGCATGACCAAAACCCGTGACGACGGTACCACGCAGTGGGGAGGGTTTATTCCCGACTGGATGGGTGAGCCGATCCTCGCAGTGCAGATGGGTTCCAGCGTGCTGGATGAGAACACGGAGCCCCTTAAGAATTGGCTGGGTCTTTTGGGCAGACTATATAACGAAGATAAGTCGCACATGAGTTTTGAGGAAATGCGGAGCACCTCTGTAGACTGGGTAGACATCTTCTTGCGGGGCGATGTGGCAATGCTACCTAACGGCGAATGGACGGTGGGGAACGCTAAGCAGAAACTGGCAGATAACCCCGATCTGGCAGGGAAATGTGAGATTGGTATTGCCTATATGCCACAGCCTGAAGGCGTGCAAGATCCGGTCACCATTGGCGGCCATAATACGTTTATCCTCATTAACAAGAACAGCCAAAAATTTGATCATGCTTTTGAGTTTGTTCAGTACCTTACAGGAGCTGAGGGTGCGAAGATGCTGGCAGAAGCAGGCGTTTTGCCCTCCCATATTGACGATTCTACCATTGATGCTTTTGAAAAGTCTGCGGGGATCAGTGACGTTTCCCCTCTCTTTAACTCCGAAACCCATTACGAGGCTGCTCCGGTGGATATCTTCTCGGAGGTTGATACGATTTGGCGTGAAGAGAAGGAACTCTACCTGATCGGTGAAAAGACACTGGATGAAACGATTGACAGTTTTACGCAGCGCAGGGCACCAATCCTTAATAAATGAAAGCGTTTAGCGTATAGCGGAAATTTATAGCTTTTGTGCGGCTTGTGTGGCGGCCAGCCGTGGGGGCGGCTGGCCAACCACTAGCGGGAGGGATTACCGTGAAAACAAAGATCAATAAAATCAAAGCATGGCAGATGCAAAGAGAAAACCTTACCGGGTGGGCGTTTGTTGCCCCTGCATTAATCGGTTTCCTGTTCTTTTTCTTTATCCCGATCCTCACCGGGGTCTACTTTAGCTTTACGGATTTCAACGGATTCAATTTGGACTTGATGAAATTTGTGGGAATGGACAACTATGTCCAGATGTTCTCCGACGAATATTTTGTCAACGCTCTCAAAAACAACGTGATCTATGCCCTGCTCTTCACACCGCTCACGCTGCTTGCGGCTTTGTTTTTTGCCACAGCGCTAAACTATGTTAAAGCCGGGCGGCGTTTCTTCCGGGTCTGCTATTTCCTGCCCTATATCACGGCTATGGCCTCTGTGGCTGTGATCTGGAAACAGATATTTAACCCAACCAATGGCCCGCTGAACCTGCTCTTAATGGGAATCGGTATTTCCGACCCGCCCAAGTGGCTCATGTCCTCTGACTGGGCGCTGTTCTCTACCGTCGTTGTTTCTGTATGGAAGAACTTCGGGTATTATATGCTGATACTTTTGGCGGGGATGCAGACGATCCCTGATTTTCTCCACGAAGCGGCAAAGATTGATGGGGCCAGCGCATTCCAACGTTATAGAAAAATCACTTTGCCGTTGCTTTCGCCTACCATTTTTCTGTGTATCGTCATGCTGCTGATCAACTCTTTCCAGGTGTTTGATCTTGTCAATGTATTGACAAAAGGCGGCCCTGGCTACGCGACACAGGTGGTGGTATACCGTATCTACACGGAAGCTTTTACCCGTTCCCATATGGGCTACGCGTCTGCCATCGCATATTTCCTCTCCCTTATGGTGCTTGTCATTACCGCGATCCAGTTTATCGGGCAGAAATATTGGGTCCACTATGAATAAGACGGTAACTGTCGGGACTTGGAGGTGTTCTCTATGACAAAAAAACTGCTAGTGCGGGTAAGGCATCTGCCCTTTTACGGGCTTTTACTTGTCCTCGTTCTGGTCACGGTATTCCCATTTCTCTGGATGATCTCGGCCTCCTTCAAATATGATGCCCAGGTCTTTACGAACCCTATCCAGTGGATACCGGATCCGGTAAATTGGGGGAACTATGCCCGCGTTTGGGAAGAGGCGTCCTTCCTGACCTACTACAAAAACACTGCCATTGTGGCAGTGTGCGGTACGGCCTTGCAGGTAGCTTGTTGCTCTCTGGCGGCTTATGCATTTGCAAAGCTACAGTTCTGGGGGAAGAACGTCCTGTTCGTGGCGTTTCTTGCAACCACGATGATCCCGTGGCACAGCATCATGATCCCGCAATATATCCTTATGGGGCGATTGCACATGACGGATAAGTTGCTTACGTTGATCTTCATGCAGGGTTTTAGTGCCTTTGGTATCTTTTTACTGCGGCAGTTCCTCCTGGGGCTGCCTGACGAACTCCGCGAGGCGGGGAAGATCGACGGCGCAGCGGAATTCAGGATTTTCTGGCAGATAATCCTGCCACAGGCGACGCCAGGCGTGGCCGCCTTGACAATCTTTACCTTTATAGGGCAGTGGAATGACTATATCTCGCCGTTGATCTATCTCAGCAGCCCACAAAAATTCACCTTGCAAATGGGGCTTGCGATGTTTGCCGGCCAGTATACGGCACAGTACGCCTTGACTATGGCAGGCACAGTCTGTGCGCTGATACCCATATTCATTGTATACTTGCTCTTTGAAAAACAGATTACGCAGGGGATTGCATTTACCGGCATCAAAGGGTAAAATCAAGATTTTTATATTAACAGAAAGGATTGTTGCCTTGTGAAAAAAGGAGTACAGTTATTTACAGTGCGGGACCATCTCGGCTCGCCCAGTGAAGCGTATGCCACGCTGAAACGCATTCGGGATATGGGCTACAATGCTGTGCAGTTGTTTCTTGGCCCTTCACTGTCTGCGGTAGAAATGCACAGCATATTAAAGGAGCTAGGCCTCGAAAACTGTGCTGTTGGCGTCGATTATGAAAGGCTCCGGCGCGGGGATGCAAATGCTGTCAAAGAGGCTGTTGAACTGGCGCATTTATTTCATGTTCATGACCTGGATATCCCGACGCTCCCGGAAGAATGGAGAGAAACGAAAGAAGGTTATGAAAACTTTGCCAAAGAGGTCAACCGCATTACGCCTGATTTTGTTAAAGAAGGGCTGCATTTGCTCTACCACCCCCATGCGCTGGAATTCTACTCGCTGGGACAGGGGAAAAAGGGCATGGATATCCTCTTTGCGGAAACTGACCCTAATGGCTTGCACTTTGCCTTGGACACCCATTGGCTGGCAGCCGCCGGTGTGGGGGTGACAAAATGGCTGCGCCGTGCAAAGGGGCGGATGGATATTGTCCATTTTAAGGATTATGCCATTGTTGGCGGAGCAAAGAAAATCGAGCAGGTATGCAAAGACTTTGCAGAGGTGGGCGAGGGCAACCTGGACTGGCCGGAGATCATCTCTGTGTGCAGGGAGATTGGGGTTAAATATGCCATAGTTGAGCAGGATGTTTGCCCAATAGATCCGTTTACAAGCTTGGAGATCAGCAGCAGGAACCTTACAAATTTTGGTGTTACAGTTTTATAAAGGAGAAATTACTTATGGCACTTCGGAGAGTGAAAGCCGCGCTTATTGGAAGCGGCGACATCAGCTATAAATATCTTAAAAATATTACAACCAAATTCCATGTATTGGAGATGGTCGGTTGTTCAGACTTGATCCCTGAGCGCTCTGCCGGTAGGGCGGAACAGTTTGGAATCCGCCAGATGACCAACGAGGAGATATGGAATGACCCTTCCATTGAGATCGTCCTCAATACCACATATCCTCGGTCCCATTATGAAGTGACGAAACTGTCTTTGGAGGCGGGCAAGCACGTCTTAACAGAAAAAATGCTTGCAGTGGAGTTGGAGGAAGGTAAGGAACTCATTGAACTGGCGCAGAAGAAGGGACTGCACTACATTTCTGCGCCGGATACTTTTCTTGGCGGCGGATGGCAGACGGCCCGCCAGATCATTGATGCAGGTTTTATTGGTGAGCCAGTAGCTGTCACCGGGATATGCATCCGCTCCTACAACGATCTGCGGGATTTTGAGGCGCCATATAAATCCTTTGTATTGGATGCGGGTGGTGGCATCCCCTTTGATATGGGCGGTTACTATATCCACAATATGGTAAATCTTGTGGGACCTCTTAGCCGGGTGACGGGCTTTATGCAGACCCGCAGAGAGCACCGCCCATATCCGAACCCCCGGCATCCGCTATACAAGCAAGAATTTAAAGTGGAATCGCCCAACACCGTAACGGCGGCGCTGGAGTTTGCAAACGGTGCACTGGGCACGTTGGTGATCACCAGTGAGGGCGGCATGGACGTGCCAGCAGGGGATACCCATATTCCAGGGGAGCCCCGCATAGAGATTCACGGTACACAGGGCTCTTTAATCCTCTTCGATCCCAATGAGTTCAGCGGCACCATCAGGTTAAGTCGCGAAACTACCGGTGGACTGGTTGAAATGCCCATTCTGTACCCCTATACTGACGAGAATCGTGGGATCGGTGCGGCAGATCTGGCCTATGCCATACTGAATGGCCGCAGGCCCCGCGCGGATGCCTCCCTTGGATATCATGCGTTTGAAACGATCCATGGTATTTGGCAGAGCAGTAGGGAGGGCAAGACCTATGTGATGCAGTCTACCTGCAACCGTCCTGAACCGCTGCCGCTCACTGCGCTGGCGGGTAATGCCTACGAGGCCATCCTTGATAATTAAAATGGCTTGATATCCTTTGAATAGAAAGCGTTCTTCGAGCAAAAGGCTTATATTGCCCTCTGCTGTGATGGGCGTTTTCTTTTTGTAGGCTTTTTGAAGGAAAGGCAGGGCGGCGGGCTGTGGGGTTGGCCCTTCGGTTTTTAGCAAAAAATTTCCCAGGAGGAATAAAAATCCCTCCTGGGTGCTTTTTTTGCTAGGGTTATTTGCAACTAATCGGCCGGTATTGCGGGGATGTTCCCCCGATATTCCTGCCTTCTTACCCCGGTAATGGGCCGGTCTTGCGGGGGTCTTAAACGGGGGGCGGCGCGCTTGGCGCTTTTTTGGGGCGCTGCCCCAAACCCCGCTTAAGGTGCTTTTTGAAAAAAGCCCCTTAAGAATCCCCCAAAACTGGCGCTTCGTGCGGTTGTTTGGTTCTCACCTTGGGGCTCGCTAAAGGGCAAAGGTGGAATATGTTATGGGGTGCAGCTTGTGCCAGTTTTGCCGGCTATGGTTCTGGGGGGCATCTGTTTGGGAACCGGGCGCCCTCCTGGTACCGTGCCCTGGCGGGTTGCTTTACCCGGCGGTTTTTTCTTTTTGCTTTTTCAGCTCTATACCTGCCAGTACGGCAGAGAGCACAAAGGCCATAAAATCGGCGGTGGGCCCTGCAAACAGCACGCCCATGATCCCAAACCGCAGCGGCAGCAGCAGAATGAGCGGTATGAGGAAGAACACCTGCCTGGTCAGCGCCAGCAATGCGCCCTTCATGGCTTTTCCGATGGCGGTGAAAAAGCTGGAAGAGAGCACCTGCACCCCGTTCACGATCACCATAAACAGGAAGATGCGCATGAACAACACCGCAAACTCGAAATATAGCTTGTCCCCCTCGCCGAACAGGGAAATAATCTGCTTGGGGAAACATTGAAACAGCAGGAACCCCACGGCGGAGACAGCCAGGTTCCACTGGATAGCCAGCAGGTATGCCTGCCGCACCCGGTGATACTGCCTGGCGCCATAGTTAAAGCCGATGATGGGCTGCGCCCCCTGGGATATCCCCACAACAATGGCAAGGATGATTGCGTTTGTTTTCATGACGATGCCGCAGGCGGCCAGGGGGATATCTGTGCCATAGGCGGTTTGGGCGCCGTAATAGGTTAGGGAGTTGTACAGGATGATCTGCACGAATGTGATGGCGATGGGATAAGGGCGTTAATTGTGCTGCGCGCCGGTGATACCGCTATCCGTGGCTCTGTTTACACGGTGAAGGACGACAGGGCCATTGGTCTGATGGACAATGAAACGATCATGAGCATGGCCAGTGTCCCCGGCGGCCGAATCGGAGTGGTTAGCAGACAGGGGCAAAAGTTTATCTGCACCCGCAGTTGGAACTCTGGGTATGCCCACCCTTACACCAGCAATATGGGGGAGAGCAAACTGTATGCCCTCTCAGGCGGCAAGCTGCGTCTTAGCGAAAAGGTGGCGTATCGAATCCAGTCCATGGACCCCATCGTCCCTGGCGAAACGGATATTACCTGGACAGTCAATGGCTCCGGTACAGTTTTGGACTATGCCCAGTATCAAGAGTGGATAGAGAGTATAGCATGGCTGCGTAAGTTAGAGCAGATAGAGGGTTAGAGAACCGGATATTTTTGATAATTTCAAATGAATATTCATACAGTTATGGAAAGAACCGCACGGTACGCCGCGCGGTTCTTTTTTGGAAATAAGTTATAGTTCTCGCTTATACAAAAAACAGTTTCAGTATTTATCATGCAATGGCGGCTCTTGCTATTGCTTTTTTATGGGGAATATACTATGATAAAAGAAAAATAGTAGGGGGCCAAACTATGCAGGAGATCATGATACTTGGGACATTCCATTTCAAAAGCGCCGGAAACAGAGATCAGTTCAAGTTCAAGTCGGACATCCTCTCAAACCAACGTCAGCAGGAGGTGTTGAAACTGGTGGAGGTCCTGGCACATTTCAAGCCCACTAAGATAGCAGTGGAGGATACGCAGGAATACAGCAGCCAGATGCAGGAGGAATACCAGGCTTATCTGCGCAGGGAGAAGGAACTTGGCATTAGTGAAGTATACCAGCTTGGGTTCCGGCTGGCGGAGCATATGGGGCATGACCGGCTGCACTGCGTGGACTGGAATATGGCGGTGCCTGGTGTGGGCAGCGTCTTCCAGTGGATGGCGGATAACCCTTCAGAGTATGTTGAGGAACTAAATCGCCACAATGAGGAGAGGTTTAACCAGGAGCAGCAGCACATGGAAGATTCCACCCTACTGGAGCACTTTATTTACATGAACCGGCCGGAGCACTGCGCGGCGGGCCATCAGACCTACTTGGAATTCGCCAAGCTGGACGATAGCACTTGGCCGGTAGGTGCGGGCTGGGTGGGCCAGTACTGGTATTACCGCAATCTTCGTATCTGGAAGAATACCACGGCGCTGTTTCAAGAGCCAGACGAGCGGGTACTGCTACTGATAGGTGCCGGGCATATCCATCTGCTCAGCCAGTTCTTCCGGGAGGCTGGGCAGGTGCATGTTGTGGATACCGTCAAGGTGCTCAGTGGAAATTAGCAATGTGAAGTGCCGCGGTTAGAGATAAAGGCCTCCCGATACGCCAGCCCAGGCCGTACCGCTGGGCCATGTTATTCAGCCGCTCGATCTTCTCGATGTAAATCCCCGGCACACTGTACAGCGCCCGGATGGTGTCGCAGCCGTTGTAGGACAGCAGCCACAGGGCCTTTGCGGCAAAATGGCAACGGCAAAAATCCGGAAGGTTAAGGGGTTAAGCGTGGGGATTTTTTCGCGCACTTTGCGAAAAAATGCTACTCGTCCCTTAACGGTCTGCCAGTCTGGAGCAAGCTTAATATATCCCCTCCAAACCGTGTGGCGGTTGCCATGCCCTTATTTTTAGTTGTAAATAGGAAATAACAGTGGTATAATCAAAAAGACAAACCAAAATTTAGCTAGGGCTTGTTTGAAAATAGAGGAAATGACGGATTTTTGACCAGAAACGGTCAGATTCAAGGAGAAAACCGCAAGTAATACTTGCGTATTACGAGGATTTTCGACGCAGAAGATGGTTGTTTCTGGGTAAAAATACGGCGTTTTCGATTTTTCAAACAAGCCCTAATTATATGGAGGGTAAAAAATGATTGATGGTCATATTCATATTGAGCGTGGGGATTACTCGTTAGAATGGATTGAACAGTTCGTAAATAAGGCCGTTGAAATGAAGATTGATGAGATTTGGTTACTTGAACATTGTTACATATTTGAAGAGTTTAGGTCTATGTATAATTCGGTATGCGCATACAGTAAATATGTGGACGATTGGTTTCAAAGAAGTGCAGGAAAGCATAAGCTGCCGGAGTATTATGAACTTATTGAAAAAGTAAGGAATCAAAAATATCCTGTTAAGATAAAATTTGGACTTGAAATATGTTACTTCAAAGAGTATGAAACATTTATTGAAGAGATGACGAAAGACAAGGGGTTTGATTTTTTGCTAGGCAGCATTCACTTTGTTGATAGATTTGCATTTGATCATAAGCCTGAACATTGGATTGGAATTGATGTAGATACGATATATCGTAAATATTTTGAAGATTCTATTTCCTTGGCAAAAAGCAAACTATTTGATGGCATTGGTCATCCAGATGCAATAAAACTATTTGGCCATAGACCGTCCTTTTCACTCTTGGGTTACTATGAAAGTTTAGCAAAGGAACTTTCAAATAGTAATATGTATGCAGATCAGAATAGTGGCGTGGCTCGAAGATGTTCAGAAACTTCTTCTTTGGGAATGGATAAAGATTTACTCCATGTTTTGAAGAAGAAAAATATAAAAATTATTACATCATCCGATGCCCATTGTCCTGAAGATGTAGGAGATAAAATTCGAGAGCTTGAAATTTGCGTTGCAAATGCTTAGGAAATGCAGGTGTTCTCCCTTAGATGTATAATAGGCATGGTGCTAGCACCATGTAATACGGGAAAATCAGCGTTTGGTTGATATTTGTTACGCTTTGGCATTCTTGAAAGCCTAGGGCTTGTTTGAAAAATCGAAAACGCCGTATTTTTACCCAGAAGCAACCATCTTCTGCGTCGAAAATCCTCGTAATACGCAAGTATTACTTGCGGTTTTCTCCTTGAAGCTGACCGCTTCTGGTCAAAATTCCGTCATTTCCTCTATTTTCAAACAAGCCCTAATTCCATAAATGGATATCTGCTTTCAGAGTTTCTTCGATCATCTCCACGGTGGTTTCACTCATGTTGCCAAAGGTGTCCTCTCCGGCCAGTTCCTTCAGCGTGTAATACCCGGCATAAGCAAAGCTCTCAAACCAGTACCCGTCGCCAGGATATCCGGGTCCTTCAGCGCGGCGAAGTACGCCTCTTTGCCCTGGGAAATCAGCCAGGCGCGGAAGTCCGTAAACCCATCATCCGTGGCGTGGCCCATGAGCCTCACCACGCTCCAAAGGCCGTACTTGTAGGCCAAGTCCTCGTATGCGTGGACGGCGTCGTGGAAGTCCTGGGCATATTCGTGAGCATAGGCATATACTTGTCTTGGTCCTGGCCGCAAGCAGCGTTGACCTCCGCGATGAGGTGCCAACCCCCCTCTTTGCTCATGACTTTGCAGCCCGGTATGCGGTTATTTTGATTTTCTGTCATGGGGTTCCCCCTTCTGACGCTGCTTTTTCTCCGGGTCCCGCTGGAAACCGGGAATCTGTTGCATAAAACTCTCGTAGGCACGGTCTGTCTTGCTTTCTGTAAACTTTGGCACTCTGTATACCTCCTAAATCTTTCTCTGGAAAAAGAAAAAGGGCCATGATTTTCATCATGGCTCTTCTCAAAAAATATTTTGTTTTTCTTCTGCCCTGACTCGCTTTTTGTTAACCACGCAGGTTCAGATCCCAAAAATCAAAGGCTTGCCGCAGGCAATGTCTTTGGCATCCCCCAAAACACGTCACGCCGTGACGGTCCTTTTTTCGCCCTTTGAACGCCAAAAAACCCCGGAATTCCGGGGTTTTTTCGGCGTGGCATCTTTTAAGATGTGTAAACATGGCCTTACCATGCTTAAAAGATGCCATCGACCCTAGGAGGGCCAAAAACCCTAGTATTTATGCGGTTTTCCGGGCTTTTCTAAAGCCGTCATTATAACTCTGCCTTAAAAGATGCCGCTTTTTCGACACAAAAAAGTGAAGAAATTCGAACTCCTTTGTCTAATACCAAGAGGAAGTTTCTCCCTCGTTGGCACCCAGAATCGCCATTTGATGATGACAAAATATAACACTCGTTTCGCGTAAAAAGCCAACTCAGCCTTCTTCCGCGATTTTTTTGACTTCGTCCAAATCCAGGCCACAAATATCGGCGATTTCCTCCAAAGTCTTATGCCGCTCCAGTAACCGCTTAATCAGGCCCGCCATGGCACTATGCTCACCTTCAGCGCGACCTTCGGCGCGGCCTTCGGCCCTACCTTCAGCACGGCCCTTTTCCTCCCCCTCTCTCAGGGCAATAAACCGTACATCTTCTAGTTTCGCCGCCAGCGTCATAAACCTCTCCACCTTCCTGTCGTCGGATTTGATGTCCTCCACCGCCCGGTCGATCCGGGTCAAATATTCGTTGCCGGAAACGTCAAAGGACAGCTTGTTTTTCTTCGCGTTGATGTACCGCAGAAACTCCAAAGCCGACTCACTAAGGTTCGGCTCCGTAAACTGCGCGTTCAAAATATACGCATGGGAGCCGTCATCATATACGATGTCCTCCGCGCCCTCAATCACGGACTTGCGCCTATATAGCGCCAGGCCGCGTTTGTAATAATCGTCCGTGCAGACGAAAATCACATAGCTGGACTTCAGGTCACGGTAGCGCTCAGATACCTCCAGGGTTCGCCGGTCCAGGGAACTCTGGTAATACCTGATCCGGCGCTCCAGGTCATAGGCGCTGCCGGTCTGCATCTCCACGGCGCACTGCGTCCTTTCGCTGTCCTCCAGGGAAATATCCAGCCGGACGCCATGCAGTTCAAACCCGTCCTTCATATCCTGCTGTTTCTCGATATAGGTGATCTCCGCAATTTTCTTCTCCAAAACCGCCTCCAGCAGCGGCTTGACGTTCTCAGGCTGGCGCATCACTTCGCCGAAGATGAAATCATTGGCCAGCGAAAGCTCCGCCGCAGCTTTGTTCATGGCATCCACCTTCTTTCTGTCTAGTATTCCACGAGATTTGGAGAGTTTGTCACGCTCTTTATCAAACTCCGATTTGAAAGCGTATGCTTTCAACATCGGGTACACAAGCCGCAGAGCCTAGCGGTTTTCTCTCTGCTCCTGCTGTGTACATTATACCCGAATCCGGCCCAAAAAGCAACTGTTTTTGCCTACTCACTGCCCCCCTCCGGCGCGGCGATGTCATCTTTTTCCACCTCCGCCTGTACCAGCCGGGTGACAAAATCCTTCTGCTTGAGCTGATGGCGCTTGAGATAGGCTTTCAGCCGCTGATAGGTTTCCTCGGGCATCTGAATGGCCATTGTTCTTGTGTTTTCCATAGTGATTTTCTCCTTTGTGTTATATATTATTACTAGAATAAATTCGGCGTCCCATAGCCCAAAATCTGGTAATTGCCGATGGGGTAACTGTTCCTTTCGCAAGCGTCGCCAGTGTCCTCCTGTTCTCCCCCTGGAAGTCCTCATTCTTGCCGGTGCAGTGACTGACGCCGAACAGGCCCGGTTCCTGCCACGCTTGACGAACGGTATCTGTAAACAGGTTTACCAGCCTCGAAGGCTGTCCACTACAAATTGCCGCTGCGTAGTATCCTGGGGGATGCTGAATTCCTTCGCCCAATCCTTATTGCCCTGGGAGATACAGCCATCCTCCTCGTTTTCATGGACCGTATTGGCAAGCACCCAGTTTACCCGGTCGATGCCATACTCACCGAAGGCGGCTTTCGTGCACTCGCCGGAAAGCCGGCGGCCGTCATAGTTTTCTGCAATGGCCTTTTCGATGGCCCTGGCACAGTCGCAGTTCAGTTGGTAGCTCTCCCGCCGTATATCATGCTCGTGGCACCATATGGCGTATTCAAGGGAATAATGGTATATGGGCTTATCTTTTCTCCGTTTCTATTGCATTTGTTGGTTCTGGCCCGTGGGCGTTCCGTTTTTGCTTAACGGGCGGCATACCCTTGGCTCTGTTGATTCTACCGCTTTGCTGTGCTATACTAGGATGAGTTTCGTTGGTCAAATTAAAACTTGCAGGAGGTTCAGCCGCATGAACATGAAAGAGGAATGCTTGATTTGCAAGGAGATATTGGAGTACTTAGAACAAGACGAACAGATGGAATGCGCCATTTGCCACAAAAAAGAAAACAGTAAAACCAGATGTGTGAACGGCCACTATGTCTGTAATGAATGCCATACCAAGGGGATGGACAGTATCGTCAAAATTTGTCTGGAAGAAACTTCCCATGACCCTGTTGAGATAATGGAAAAGCTGATGTCTCAGCCATTTTGCCATATGCATGGGCCGGAGCATCATGCTATGGTAGGCGCGGCGCTTTTGACAGCCTATAAAAACGCAGGCGGGGATATCGACCTCCCCGCCGCCCTAATGGAGATGTTGAACCGGGGGAAAAGCGTCCCTGGAGGTGCCTGTGGGTTTTGGGGCGCTTGTGGAGCGGGCATAAGTTCCGGTATGTTCATTTCTATCATATCGAAGTCCACACCTCTTGCCAAGGAGCCCTTTGCGCTGTCCCATCAGATGACCTCGGCAGCCCTTGGGAAGATTGGAGAGGTTGGCGGGCCAAGATGCTGTAAAAGAGATTCTTTCCTCTCTATATTGGCTGCGGTTGATTTTGTGAAGGAACATTTCGGCGTTATGATGGGAGAATCAAAGGTGGTCTGCCACTACGCCCATGGGAATAATCAATGCATTGGCAAACGCTGCCCCTTTTCAAAAGTGCGTCAATGACAGAACATTTCTACGCTATCCCGGCAACTGCATTCCCGGTGTCTTGCTGCTGGGAGCGCATCCTCACAGTCTTCATCCCAAATCACGCCCGTAAGAGGAAAGTAATAGGACTTTCTTTCCATGCCGGCGCCATAGGTCATTTTGCGGATGCCGTCACGCAGTTCCTGGGCCGATGAATCGTGGTCGAAGAGGATCTTCAATCCCAGATCCTCTTGAGAACCAGAAGCTGCTGCTTCAAAACTATGTCAGGCAGCGCGGCTGGAATGAGGTCGATGTCTATATCGACGACGGATACTCCGGCACGAACTTCAACCGCCCAGGCGTCAGGCGGTTAATCGAGGACGCAAAGGCAAAGCGGATCAATGTGATTCTGGTAAAGGACCTTTCCCGTTTTGGCCGCAACTACATCGAATTTGGACAATATACGGATTACCTGTTCCCCTCTCTTGGGTGCCGGTTCATCGCGCTGAACAACGGAATTGACACCATGAGCGACAACGGAAGCACCGATGTCATGTGCTTTTTGAACTTATTTAATGAATTTTACAGCCGGGACACCAGCAAGAAGGTCAAGGCGGTCAAGAGAGCCTGTGCCGAAAACGGAAAATTCATGGGGACCTACCCCGCCTATGGCTACCGGCGCGACCCGCTGGATAAGCATCATCTGGTGATTGACGAGGAAACCGCGCCGGTTGTGCGCCGTATCTTTGAAATGCGGGCATCAGGCATGGGATTTCACGCCATCGCGGTGGCGCTCAATGAAGAAGGGATTCAGCCGCCCGGTGTGCTGTACTACCAGCGCAAGGGCCAGAGCGACCCCCGCAGGGTCAACCACAAGTGGGCCGACCAGACGGTTAAAAACATGGTCCGCAACGAGGTCTACATCGGGAACATGGTACAGGGCAAAAGCGGCACACTCTCCTATAAATCCCGCAAGCTCGTCAATAAATCGGAGGACGAGTGGATTCGGGTGGAGGGGACCCACGAGGCTATTATTTCGCGGGAACTGTGGGATACCGTAGCCAGCATCGGCAAAAAGAAGGTGCGGAAAAGCGCCCCGTCCGATGGCTGCAAGAGCATCTTCACCGGACTTGTGTACTGCGCCGACTGCGGTTTCAAAATGCGGAACCACATCGAAAAATTCACCTATAAGGATGGCAGACCGGGACGGTACAGCTCTTTCATCTGCGGCAACTACTCCCGCAGCGGAAGGGGCGCGTGTACCATCCACACCATCTATGAAACAGTGCTGACCCAGCTGGTATTGGAGGACATCCGGGAAAAGGCCCGCTTTGCGGAATATGACCCGAACCGGCTGATGGGCGAGATTCTCCGGCTGAAGGAGAAGGAATCCCACACCCGGCTTTTCTCCTATGAGCAGGAATTAAAATCCTCCTTAGCCCGTATTTCCGATTTGGAGCGTCTGATGCAGAATCTCTACGAGGATAAATGCACCGGCTCCATCCCGCAGACGGTATTTCAGACCCTGATGCAGAAATATGAAGCGGAACGGGCAGAAAAGGCGGAGGCAGTCCCGGAACTGGAAAGGAAAGTCCGGGCGCACCTGGAAAACCAGGTGGATACCGACCGCTGGCTGGAAATTATTCGGCGCTATACGGAAATCTCGGAACTGGACGAAACCATTCTCTTTGAACTGGTAGACCGGATCGAGGTTGGCGATACCCAGAAGGTCAACGGGCAGCGGATTTGTGAGGTCAAGGTGTACTACCGCTATGTCGGGAATGTGGACGGGGCGCTGGCACAGGAAAGGGGGCGGGATTATGGCGAAGCAATATAAAGTCGGTATCTATTGCCGCCTGAGTGTGGATGACGCCTCCAATTCCGCAAAAGCGAAGGGCTATATCCCCAGCGATGAATCGGTGAGCATTGAGAACCAATATGAAATCCTCTCCAAATTCGTCATGCTCAACGGCTGGATCGAGGCCAAGACCTATCAGGACGATGGGTACAGCGGCGGCAATTTTCAGCGGCCCGGATTTTTGGAAATGCTGGAGGACGCAAGGCATGGCCTGATCAACCTGATTCTGGTAAAGGACCTTTCCCGTTTAGGCAGGGATTTTGTGGAGGTGGGCCGTTATACGGATGTCATTTTCCCCTCCCTCGGATGCCGGTTCGTGTCGGTTCTGGACTGCCTGGACAGCGAGGGGGACAACACCGATATGCTGCACTTCCGCAGTCTGATGAATGACTACCATCTCAAGGACCTGTCCAGCAAGGTCAAGTCGGTGCTTCATGCAAAGAAGAAAAGCGGCCAGTATCTTGCCGCCTACGATCCCTACGGATACCGCAAGAGCGAGGAGGACAGACACAAGCTGGTCATTGACGGGGAATCCACCGCTGTTGTGCGGCAGATATTCCAGATGCGTCAGTCCGGCATGGCCTATGGGAAAATCGCCGCTGCTTTGAATGAGAAAGGGATTCTCCCTCCCCGCTGGTACTGGGCGGTCCATTACGGAAATGGCAGCTGCAAGTATTCCCGGCTGTGGGCTTACGCAACCGTCCGAAGCCTTCTGAACGATGATGTGTATGCCGGTACGCTCACACAGAACTGCACCGGTTCCCGTTCCTATAAGGATAAGACCATGATACACCGATGATAAACGAGTTCATCGAGAAGATCATCGTCCACGCCCCGGAAAAGGTCGATGGCGACAGAACACAGCAAGTGGACATCTATCTGAAATTTATCGGGCGGTTCGACCTTCCCGCCCCGGAGTTGACGCCGGAGGAAGAAAAGCGGCCTTGCACAGGCATCGGGTCAAGAGCCGGGAACGCTATCAGAAGATCAAGGCCGGAGAACACGCTGTCGGTCAGCCGTTCAAGCTGGTCTGCAAATGCTGTGGGGAAGAATTTGAATCCACGCGGTCGAACACTCTGTTCTGCGGCCCGAACTGTCGGGCGAAATTTTACCGGCAGGAGGCGGCGGCAGGCAGGATGCGTGAATGTGTCTGCGGGAATTGCGGGAAAGTGTTCACCACCACCAGGAACGATGTAAAATACTGCTGTGAGGCTTGCCAAAGGAAAGCGCATAGCAAAATGCGGTATCGGCAGAAGCGGACCGAGGAGCAGGGAACAGAAACCGTATAAACACAGGATGGGGCGGGTCAGATATTTTTGGCCCGCCCTGTTCTATGGAAAGAAGGGAAAATCTATGTGGAACTGTGACTGGGAATATGAAAATCAGGAAACGCTGAAGCAATGGTATGAAGAAAAACTCGCCGGGATAAGACCAAATTCCGCTGTACGGAAAATCGTCTGCAAGGGCTGCGGGCGGGATTTCTACACATTGATTGAAACCAAGAAATATTGCTATTATGGTCTGTGCGAGAATCGAGGGTATCAGAAGGATTTGAAACAGCGGCGATTGGAAAAACGCCAGAATCGGGTCTGCAAGGGATGCGGAAAAACCTTCACCCCCAAGCGGTCGGATGCGGTCTACTGCTGCAATGCCTGCCGCCAGCGGGCGTATCGCCAGAGTGTTACAGATAAGGCAAGTGTCCAAATTGATCACTTGCCTCAATCGTAACGAAATCATGGAATAAGCCTCAAAATCGTTACGATTGCTGGTGGTGGTCAAATTGAACACCACCACTAACCGTAACGGAAATATGGAATATGCGCCGGACATGGGAATTGGCCTACTGTGTCCGGCCATTTTTTAAAAACCTGATTTGCAACACGATGCCGGAAATCAACAACGGCTGATTTTATTTGCGATGGGAGGAACCAAAACGCAATGAGTAAACGGACAGAAGAATTGAAAATCCGCATCTCGCCGGAGGACAAGGAGCGGATAAAACTCAAAATGGAGGACGCTGGCGTTCTGAATATGAGCGCCTATATCCGCAAGATGGCGCTGGACGGAATCTGCATCAGGTTGGACTTGAAGGATGTGCGCCAGCTTGTTTCCATGCTCCAGCGATGCACGAATAATCTGAACCAGTACGCAAAACGGGCGAACGAAACCGGGAGCATTTATGCGGCGGACATTGAAGATTTGCAGAACCGCCTGGACGAGATTTGGGAATTATCCAGACAGGCCCTTGCCAGTCTTGCCGCAATCCGATGATGGTGGTAAGAATTGGGATTGCCACTTTTCCACTTTGCAGGGGCACGCAGGCTCCGTCTTTTCCTGCGAAGCAGGAACAACAGCGTTCGGGAACCGAACGCGCAGCCAGCCCCGGCATCGGGGCTGTTCACGGGGTTTGGGGTACGACCCCAACAAGCAGAAACTGCGGTTTCCGGCAACGCCGGGAATCGCAGTTTCGAGTCTTTGTGGGAACAAAGACACTGCTTGCGAAGTAGCGCATACCCCATCAAATATGCCAACTCATATCAAAATGGCAAAAGCCGGTCTTGCAATTCAATTACATTTTTGTCAGCGAAGTCATAACTATTGTAAATAGACGCGATTATAATTTGGTGTTCAGTATAATCCTCCGCCAGGATAGCCATCATCTCATTCACATTTTCCTCGCTTACCTCACGCCCACTTGGTGAATCCAGAATAATTGGTAGACATACCCCCGTGTGATTTCGAATTAAAGCCACATACGATATTTTGAAAGCAAATACAACCTTATGGAATATTGCCCCAGACAACGACTTGAGGTCGTTTGTAAAAATATAATCATTTCGCGCACTCACATACTTTTCATCCAAGCCAAGGCGGGTAGCATATTGTGAAATAAGGCTATGCAACTCGGCAACAAGAGGATTATTTTGTTTTACGCTTGTAATTACCTGTTCCTCTAAGGTTTTCCGTTCTTTTTCCAGCTTAGCAATGATTCTCTGTGTAGCCAAAGCATCAATGTCGATTTTTGAGATTTCGCTATCAAATTGCTCTAAGCTACTTTTTACATTAAACAGCATCGAATCCCTATCTTGCTTGGCTCTTAGCTGATGTATTTTCCGATCAATAACCGCAAGTTGTTCACAAATAATCTTCTGCTTTGCAACAAGAAGGAGAGTCGTATCAGTATAGCCAACTAAAGTATCTTTATTAACCGGGATTTCAGCGCCATCCGGCGTCTTTACCCGAAGCCTAAAAGAAGTAATGTATTTTTCAAAACTGTTGTTTTTTCGAATTACGCTCTTTATGCGGCAGAGTTCTTCTTCGAGCGGTTTCCTCTCGCAGTAAAGCACTTCTAAAGCCGTGTCAATTTCATCAGCCGGAGAATCAGAATAGACCGTCTCTCCCAGTTTATTTATCTCAGCTTTATATTTGGCAACATCGAGCATATGCCGATACTTCCGAAGTTCTCGTTTGACTGTGGCAAGTCTTTGAGATAATTCATCATTTGATTTTTCGGACAACCCTCTAAGCAACGACTCAAGTGAAAAACGGATATTGCCAATAACCTTTCCGCGGTTTAACAGAGTCCATCCTTTTTCCTGGTCAACATAAAAAGCGCCAAGTAAATTTTCAACCACCTCAGAATTTTCAATACCAAAAATCAATGTGTGTATTTCAGTCTGTTCAGTAGGGAGGGAATATCCCTTTTCGGTTCTATCATGAGTGATTTCGATATAGTCACGATTTCTGGTTAAGACAAACTCACCTTCGTCTGAACCTATAACTGTAAGGATCGTCTCATAATCGGAAAAGCGAATGCCACGGGTATTGGGAATTGGATAGCCAAAGGCATACATAAGCATCCTTAACAGAGTGGTCTTACCAACGCTGTTCTTTCTGCTGAAAACAACATTTACTCCTGGGGTGAAAGTAAAAATCTTTTGATTATCACCTAAGAATGATTGCTGCATTGAATTGACCTGCAATGAAACTATTCTCATAATTTCACCTTGCCTTTTATCTCGGCGATTACCCTGCGATTTTTGAGAACATTTGAAATCGTAATTTGGATTACCATTTCTTCTGTGATAGCGTCTGCGCTTTTCAAATCGAAATCGCTTTTGTACTGTTCCCACCTTTCGGATACAAAACGGCTCATCCGCTCTTTTGATCTCAAAGCAGGGAAGAAATCATTAAAATCGCTGAGAACTTTTGAAACAAATTCAAATCGTTCGCTGTTGTTATTTATTACTGCCCTATACTTTTGAAGGATTTCCGTAACATCAGAAAAATCATAATCCTCTAATTCGGCATCTGTTTCACGAACTTCACATAGAATGGCAATAATAGGCCATATCATACTTCCTTTGTTATTGTGGAAGTCCTCTGGGATGCACTTACCCTAAAGGAGTTTTGCCACAATGACAGCATTTGACCTGTGGACACTTTACTGGCACCAAGGCCATTGAGAAATTCCATAGTCAACGATTGCAGCACTTTATATCGCTCGTCCTCGGATTCACCATGAAATTGCATCACACAAACTATCAACATAGATGTATCAATACTATATCCTTTTTTTGAGCAAATATCAGTTATTGACTTCTGGCAGCTTGTTGGTAACTCAGAAAACGGAACCATATTAAGGGGACTGCTAAATTTATGCATCGTCCGTATGTTGTTAAAGGGATTGGGTGAATTCGTCACAAAGACAAGTTGCTTAACATCGGTTATCTTAGAAGCCGCATTCAATGTCCGTAGACTGGCCTCCAAGTTTCTTTTCACATGGCTAAAATCATCAGGCTTCTCGACCGATTTTGCTTGTGCCATCAGAATCTTTCCATTTGAAAATGTAATTTCAACATCCTCTGTTTCGCCTTCAACCTTGACTTTAGAAGCACTTTCAATATTTTTAAGCATCAGCATAATTGCCGCATTACTCTGAAATTCCCAGCCAAAGGCGGAAGCAGTTGCATTTGATGATCTTGGCATTGGCACATCCACCTCCCTTGTCCCCAACTTCTCCTCTTGTTTCACCAGCTTAGTCGATGCCAGTATCAGCTTTTACATATATACCTTATTTCTTCTCAGCCGTTACCATTAGACACCGCAATTATTTCGTCAATCTTGAACATTAACATACTGGCGAAAATCATTCGCCGCATAGAATCATCTTTCTCAAGCTCAATATTCTCATGAGATTTGGGATTTCGCAACGCTGCCATAGCCCCGGCGAACAGGAAACGAGTACCCAAGTGGATGTCTTTTCCTGTTTGAGTAGTCCGATTTCCCGCCTCAAATACTGGGTCATTATCGGCAAAAACCTTGTTCATAAGCGCCTGCCCATCAGGAACATTTTCGGAATCTGGATACGCTGTGCGATACAGTTCCTTAAGGCGAGAATTTATTTCAATGAATGCATTGCAGGCGGCTTCGGCGTAACTTCCATCTCTATACAATTTTTCAGAAACTCGCTGAATATTAGGGTGTAGTAAACGGCACAGCCCCATACTATTTGCTTGGTTTGTAGCGAGTATTTGTCCTTTAACAAAGTCCACAGCTTCAATTGTCTGCCCGTATACAATCAGATTGATATAAAAGTGCTGATATGGCAGTTCAGTAAAAAGAGCATTTTTCAAATCGACGAGATGGTTACTGATGGGAGGATTTATCTCTGAAATCTGTTGAGCCACACTTGCAATTCCCTCGCGGATATCAAGGACAGTCTTGAAGGGGATAGGTTGGTTAGCATTGTAGCAAGACAGTGACTGCAATTGAATAGATAGCTCGTTCACCTTTGTACTGTTCATTTTTTCTCCATCGGCTTGATCATCATTTTGGGTATCAGCCAGTTTTTATTTTTTGCGAAGTTTAACTAATAATTGAATTCAATCCCAGTCACTACGGAATTAAAGTCACAGAAAGGTAGCGCCTCAAAGTAATCCGTCCGAAGTCCAATGTCAAGCACATACATGAAAGCTGCAAAATCGTAGATGACTGGCTCGCCTTTGTTTGCCATAATATTCTTTCGTATGCTCTCCGTCTTGGCAATAAGACAGGTATACTGATGCTGCTTATCAATGATTTGAGTATTTCCGTTCGGATGCGCTTTCTGCAAATGTTGTCCGCTGGTCAAAGCGATAAGATTCTCAATGTAATCAGCGATTTCTTCAAACTCATTCTGGGGAAAAATGTGATGCATATGAGTGGCCAGTTCCCCAACAGAAAAACGATCTAAAACCTCCGATATACCTTCACGATGGGCATCGTTAAACTTTCGGAGATATTTCATTGCTCTACTAATGCGGTACTGATACATCTGCTCTGTCTTTGGTTGCGGGTTGAAATCACCACGAGCGACATTCTTGTCCTTACCTACGGCATCATCTCTCCAGTTGGTCTGGTTATACATGATTTTGTCGTAAGTAATCATTGACCGGGAAAGACGTCCTTTTTCCACGCCCTTCTTGTGCAATTTACAGGCAAGAGGATTCAACACCTTGATAAAAATTCGGTTTGCCTCTATCGCTGTGTTGATTGGTGTGTATTTAATGCAAAAATCAGAAAACATGGTCTTAAGTTCCTGCAAGGATGCTTTTGTTTGCAATTCAAAAAAGGTTTCAAAGCCATCCAACAAGCCGCTATTCTTAAGCGTCCTTTCAATATAAAGGCAGAGGAACTCAAAAGAATTACGCTCACGGAGAGCAATGTACTCCAATACATCCATGTTCTCTACGCTGAACTGAATAGTATTACGTACCACACCATCCTCGCGCAAAACCCCTGCCGCTGCAAGCATCTTCATCGGCTGACGGAAGAATTTGTTGTACTCATCAAGTGTTGTCCTTATGGTCGGATCAGGTTTACCAAACAGGTGCTGTACATTTTTTATTGCGTATTTGGAATGCCAGATGTCCGGTGACTGGAACGGCTGCTTACCTCCGTTCTGAATGTAGTCCACGATGCAGTCTGCCACAAAGCAAACTGCATCCAAGGCGCACTTTTGGTCAATCCAGCGGCCGTTTCCAGTTTTACGGATGTCATAATCATGCTCATCCAGAAATTTCTGTAAAATATTACTTGTCATTCTCTTTTAACACCCCGTAAAAAAACACACTCGTCTTATCTACATTGATTGACTGTGTTGACAGGTTTCTCGCAATGCCGTAGAACCTTCTATATTCCTCTGTGGAGAAATACGCTCTCTGCCTCTTAGTAAGCCGCAACGGTTTCTTTGGAATTAGAACCGCAACCGATCCATCCGGGATAATTCCAGGATGATTCTCAATAACCCGTGGATTATAGGTCATGTTCGGTGTAAGATAAACGCTGCTATTATCCACATACTGATATGCAGAAAGAGTGACGGCTATTTCTTCTGGTAAATAAACATCATAGCCAGGAATATGAGTAATACCTTGTCCGTCATCATCAATATTTTTTGCTTTAATTACCCATAGGGAAGGGCCTACTCGCTCCGAACTTGTAATTGACTTCGTAATCTGCCTGTCCCGGAACACGGAGAATACATTAAAAATTAACTTGTCTGCTACTGCATCGAAATCCTCATCTCGATAAATTATAAAGTATGGAAATCTCTTATCTGTCAAGTAAGACTGCTCCCGAACAGATTTGCGATTGAACTTCATGCTGTAGACTGATGTTTCTTGTGGCTTCATCTTTGGGTATACGATAAGGCACATGGTTTCAATTGATACTCCTGTGAAACCGTAACGGCCGAAGTCAATGATGGTCTCAATTCGCATCTGCCGTAAAAGGTTCCTCGTATCCTCAAATTCTTCTGTACTTAGTAGGGTCTTATTCAGCACCAATGCAACGCAGTCACTGCAGCGGATACATTTTTCCAGAAACATCTCTGAGAGATTATTTGTAACATGATTTGCATTTGATGCAAGACTTAACTCGATTTCTGGCGTTCTTTCTTTCAGTTTGGAGAAGGGAGGATTCCCGACCGCCAGGTCATATCGGTGTATTGTACGGTAAGTGAGAAAATCCTGACATATCCGATTAATTGTAAAGTTCTGCGGTATGTCAAGTTTCTCCAGCATGATGTCAAAGGTTTCGATGCTATCTGGGTCAATATCGACCACATCTAAAATGACATGGGGGACATTTTCATATCGCCTAAAGAGGAAAGGAATGAAACTACCCGCACCCACAGACGGTTCCAATATCCGTATCTCATCCTTGCTAAATGTTGGTAAACTACCCATGATTTCAAGCACGATGAATTTGTTGGTGTAAAATGCGGCATTCTTCTCCCTGCGGGCGTTACAAAGTTCTGTAATCCGCATGAGTGATGCCACATCTAACTCCATAGGATTATCTCTTAAAAAAGTACGCAGATTTTCCCGGTTGTCCAAGTGATAATCCGCAATGATCCTGTTGATTTCGATAGACTCACACCTTTTCTGCGCCAGCTTGTTGCGAATAGCTGCGGCGAGTTGGCGCATGATTTCAGTTGGAACAGCCTCACCCAAGCATTGGCGAATGTTCATTTCATGGCTTTTATAGACATCCAGTTTTTCCTCATTTGAAAGCGCATTCAATTCTTCGAGGCTCATGTCCACCCATCGAAAATCATCTGGGATTGTCATCATTTCCATGAGTTCACGGATACTATAAACTCTGTCCTGCTCGGGGTGAATCGTATTCTGTGCCGCTAATTGGTCGTTGCGGGTATGTACACACTGAATGAAACGATCCCAAGGTTGTCTTGTGTATTTATCTCGGTTTTTCCTGATGTTTTCGACAATCTGGCCGTTGACTACTCTGTGTGGCCGCTTTTCAGGAGAATCGTTGTCAAATGCGGATTCACCCTCTTTTAAGTCGTGAATCCACTCCCGCATCTCAGACTTATATGTGCGGAACGCATGGTAAAAATCGTCAACGTAAATCTCTCCCCACTCAAGCCTTGGAAAATCATAAATTACTTCCCGTAACGTCTTTTCTGGCCTGAACTCTGGATAAAGATCATATGGAGTGATGTTATTCCGGTACGCCTTATCGACACCAATCATCAGTGTCCTCGTTCGAGAGGAATTTGAGCCATAATTCATAAAGTTCAAAATACGCCCAGAAATAACATAGTCTTTTCCAAGAACCTCTCTGACATACTCTCCGATTGGAACAGTCCGTTCATCTGGAGTAATGCAAAGTGTCTTTTGGAAAGCCATGACATTCTCAAAAATGAAAAATCTCGGATTAATCTGACGGATAATCTCAACAGACTCAACTACGAGGCTATTTCTATTTATTTCCTTGTCATTCTTTTTATGGTTAATGACGCTGATACCCTGGCAGGGCGGCGTAGCAATAATGACATCTACACGATCATTTCCTTTATGTTTCCATTTACGAATTTCAGAGTAAATTCGTTGTTTAATCACATCTGATGTAATATCACCAACAATATAGCCAGAATCATACTCGCATTTATGGTTGCAACGTTGTACTTGCATCCGCCGTTCAATGATTTCATTAGTAGCAATACAACGGTATCCTTCCATGTTGAAAACCGTGACAGCCAACACCAGCCGAACTAAACAGCGTCACATACGTCATACTCTTATCATTTAACATGAGGTTCCTCCGTAAATGCTATTTTTTATATTCTACAATATCTCCGAAATCCGCATCCAGGACCTCACATATTTTTTCAAGTACCATCATAGTTACTTCTTGATCTTTTCTCATCCGGGTAACCGTGTTCGGCGCGATGTCAGCAGCTCTACGCATTTCGGCAACGCTCATATTCTTATCTATCAACAACTTCCATAATCTGTTATATGAAATCGACATGACCGTCCTCCAACGCTAAAACTGCAACGGGTATTACTCGGTACATTATGAACTATAAATGGCCAGTAAAGATTATACCACGATTTTATGCTCATTACAACAGTTTTTCGCAATTTGTTGCGAATTTGCATTCGAGCAAACACGAGAAAGGTCACCCTGCTAATTTTGCATGGCGACCTTATGTTCAGTCCTCAGATGAAAGACAGGACTATAAAAATTGAAGTCTTGCTTTTTTCGGCGAAAATATCCTTGACAAATGCCGTCTTGGTTGCTTATGGAATTGCTCTCGCCTTGCAGCTCGTCCTCGTGGGATAATCTCGGATAAAGGGCGGTGATTTTTTGGGTGGTCTGTCTTAACATGGTTTCCTCCGTTTCCGACAGCCGGCCCCACTATTCCGTAGGTTTATTATATCATAGGGCGGGGCTGGCTGTACAGTCCTTTTTGCTACTTTACAGACAATAAAATCTTATAATTTATGTCATGGGTTATCGTTTATAAACAATGGTTATTTTTCCGCCCATATGGTATAATGTTTTTGAAAATCATATAGGACAGGAGAATTAAAAATGCGGAAAATTGTTTTATTTATCGCCATGAGCCTTGACGGATATATTGCAGATATAAACGGCAAGGTTGACTGGCTGGCTGGACAGGACAGTGATGTTGAAAATGCTGATAGTTATGAGGACTTTGTAAAAAGCGTTGATACGGTTATCATGGGCTGGACAACTTATCACCAGATTGTAACGGAATTGTCACCCGGACAATGGGTATATGATAACCTGCAAAGCTATGTAATCACGCATAGGAATTGTACCTCTAAAAGCAATGTAACCTTTGTTTCTGAAAATCCATGTACCCTCGTCAATGGATTAAGGCAAAAAGACGGCAAGGATATTTGGATATGTGGCGGGGCTGACATTGTTCATCAGCTTATGCAAAACAACCTGATTGATAAATATTATATTTCTATCATTCCGACGATTTTGGGAGATGGCATTCGTCTTTTTGATGTGACGGACAAAAAAATAGATTTACGTTTCATTTCATCAAAAAGCAGTAACGGCATAATAGAATTAGTGTATCAAAAACGATAAACCATTTTGCGGTCACGCTCCCCGGCATGACCGCTTTCCCATATCACAGCTTAGGCAGTAAAAATCGGCTTGTGTCCGGCTGCGCTTTCCGCTTCTAGCACTTTCATCATTTTGTCGGCGGCGGTGGCGGTAGTGCCTTGCTTGAAGTAGCCGGAAACCACAAGGACGGTGTTCCCCCGGCGTACTTCTGTCACGCAATCCGGGCGGCGGGCGGTAGTGGCGGTGCTTTTCTTGGGCGTGTCGGTCATAGGCAAATCTCCTTTCCGTTCAGCAGCTTTTTAAGGCGTTCCATTTTCTCCCGTGCTTTGGCTTTTCTGAAATTCTCCCCGGTAATGCGGACGGGGGTACACATTTCAATAAGGCGGTCATATATCCGGGCATGGGCGGTGTCCTCCGGGTTCTGCAATTCCTCCAGCGTCAAGTTTGTTGTCACGATTAAGGGCTTGCCGCTTCGGTATCGGCTGTCAATCACGTTGTAAACCTGTTCAAGCCCGTATTCCGTGCCACGCTCCATGCCGAAATCGTCAAGGATAAGCAGAGGGAAGCCGCAAAGGCGGGCTATGTATTCGTTCCTGTCCTTGTAGCTGGCGGCAAGGTCATTGAGTATCAAGGCAAAGTTTGTCATGCACACGGAAATCTCTTTCTTCATGAGGGCGTTGGCAATACACCCGGCAAAATAGCTTTTCCCTGTGCCTACCATGCCCCATAACAGATAGCCGATATTTGTGGTTTTCATTTCCTCCCAACACTCCACATAGGCATAGGCTTTGTGCATTTGGGGGCATTTGCCGTTGTCGTTTTCAAACGTCCATTCCCGCATAGCCGGGTCGGTGAAACCTGTCCGTTTCAGCCGTTCCACTTCCTCCCGGTGCTTGTATTCCCGGTGGCTGGCTTCCAGCGTTTCCCGGCGTTTTCGCTGGCAGTCACATTCTTTCGGGTGGCGGTCACGCCCGAAAAAGGTTTTGCCCTCCGGGAAGTAGGCTTCTTTGGGCTGGCGGCAGCTCCCGCAATATAAAAGCCCGTCCTCGCCTATGTAGTCCTCCGGCTCTGTTTCCTGTGCCGTGGCAAGCCGGAAAATGGCGTTATTGTAATCACACATAAAATCGTTCCTCCTTGTTCATGGTCTTTTACGCCCTGTTTACGGGGCGTTCTATCTCTGTTGTCAAAGGCTCTCGCCCTCTTTGTAGGAATAATCGGGGATTCCTTTCTTCCCCGTGCCTTTCCTGTCACGCCCCGCCCATATACGGATAGCGGCGGCATAGTTGATGTAGCTTTTCCCGTTGGCGGCTATATGCTGGCTTAATTCCTCAATGAACCGTTCCAGCCTGTCCGAGTATTCCTCTTTCAGTTCCGCATATTCGCTTTCAGAGAGGAAAGTATTTTTATATCTGCCAAATGGGGCGGGCGGTTTCTCACTCGCTCCTTTTAGATAGTATCTACACAAGGTGAGAGGATCGTGATAGAATGGAAACATCATAAAAAGGCAGGAGAGAAAAAGATGGAAACATCCTATCACAGACATGACATAAGCGATAACGTGTGGTCGTTGCTGGA